>JAUVWC010000025.1 GCA_030604325.1 Candidatus Zixiibacteriota bacterium
CCGACATCGATCTCGAGATCCGCCCCGAGGCTGGAGGGTATCCGAACGGTAACCCCACCTGATCCGGTGTCGATCTCTAGACTCCGTACATCGCTGATCAGGTCCAGCTCCACTGATCCGCTGCTCGTATCCAGGCGGATATCCCGCCCCTGAACCTCTTCGATGGAGATTTTACCCGACCCGGTATCGATATCGATATTACCGGCCTGCAACCTGGTCCCGGTGACCCGGCCCGATCCGGTATCAACCTTTAGATATTCCCCACTGATACCGGACAGATTGACACGGCCGGAGCCTGTGTCGACGTCCACGTCACCATCGGCGTTGTTGACGGTTACACGGCCGGAGCCGGTATCCACCACCAGCTCTCCCCTCACGCCGTCCACCCGCACCGCGCCGCTGCCAGTATCCAGCCGGAATTCGCCGGCAATGTTCTCGGCATCTATCTGGCCGACGCCAATATAGGCGGCGACCTTCTTGCCTTCAGGAACGATTACCCTGATGTCCGCATGGGCGCTGAGCCCGGACCCCGATCCGGTAATGGTGACGCGGCGGGTGCCGGCCGAAGAGCCCCCGAAGGTGCCGTCGCGGCGAACTTGCATGGTGGTACGCGACCCCCGGCTTATCTCAGAGTAGACAATCCGGTCGGCCGGATAGATAACCCGCAGGGTCGGGCGGCCGTCGATGGTGCCGCTTACTATCTCCAGCTCTTCTGCATCAGCCCCTTGTCGGGTAACCACTACAATCACATCGGAGCCGCCTCCCCCTTCGACCCTCATCTTGCCGACCAGGTTATAGATGGCAACATTCTGGCCGACGAGGACGTGCTGGCCACCTTCCTGGGCAACAGCAGACGAGGTAGCCATCCCCAGAGCCAGGAGGAACGCCGCCATAAAAAGGATGCGGGGAATCAACGAGTTGAAAGGCAGGGCAATACTACTTCTATTCTCAACCATACGCAGGAACACCCCCCTCAAGATTCTAGCGAAATAATATCTACGACCCACCAGAGAGATACGCATTCTCACGCGATGAAGTTTCACCTCACGCGTTGACACCCACCACAGTCTCTGGCAGGATTCTGTTTTATCAGCGATAGAACACGGCGAGCGCCGACATGACTTCCCGCTGGAAGGTACCCCCCGCCGGGCGGTTCACCAGGACACCGTTTACCACCAGGGTGGAGGATCCGCCTCCGTCCAGGTTGACTGCCTCCACACAGTCAAGGTCGCGCATCAGGGTGGCCAGTTCCTGCAGGTCCACACCGCGACTGGCCGGCTGGCGCCCGTCCACCACCAGCAGGATCAGTTCTCCGGCCCGCGTGTAGCCGGCGGCAGTGCGCGGATGAACCCGGGGGATGGAACTGCCGAAGAAAACCTCCTCATTGGCCGTTACCTGAATGCGCCCGTTAAACACCAGAGCCGGCCCAGCCGCCAGCCCGTCGCGAACACTCCAGACGTGCGCTTTCCGGTAATCGAGAGGCGGGGAGGGAGATCCCTCGATGTTGACCGGAGGCCATTCCCACTCGAACAAGGAATCGTTCCGGCTCGATACCCAGGCGACGTCGATGTCCCCCTCAGACGTAAAGCCGAGCGCCGCCCGGGCGGTGTGGTAACGAAGGGAATCCCTGAGTACCGACTCCGTAGCGGGATGGTAGACGGTTCCGTCAATATAAAGGAGGCCCACATGCTGGGCGGGGCGGGCACTCATCCGGAAGTAGCCTCCGTTGACGACCACCGGTGCATCCAAACGGCTGGCAAAGCTGGACACACTCTCTTTCCGGTCCGAGTCCCCGGATACAACGACACGGGTAGTAATGCGCGGGTCGATCTCGTCCACCCGGACATACCACGCCTTCAGCGGCAGGTCCGGATTCGATCCCTCGTAGACCCGGATGCCGTCGGGCAGGTCCTCATTCAGAGATCCTGCCGGCTGCCAGTTCATATCTATTTTCGGGACAGGCAGCTGCCCGGAACAGGCCAGCGTCACAGCCCCGGCAAGCAGCAGAATCCCTGCTATACTCTTTCTTAACCTGCTCTTCATCTGGCAATAATCACATCAGCCGTTTGGCAGTACCGTTTCAGAGCGGCTCCGGCCGCCGATCCCCTGCATCTCTCAATTCAAATTCATTATACTGCGGTATGGGTATCGCTACCCGTAGATATGGGAAATCAATATCCGGAGACCGATCAGTATAAGGACGCAACCACCGAGAATCTTAGCCCGGGACCTCCACCGGGCGCCCAGCCGGCCACCGAACCGGGCACCAACTGTAGTCAGGATGGCGGCGACGAGACCAAACAATAGGCTCGGTATCCAGATTGATACCTGGATGACCGCCAGGCTGAGTCCTACGGCCAGGGCGTCAATACTCGTGGCCACTGATAATACTACGAGCATCAGCCCCCGTGTAGGGTCGTACGTGCTCTCCGCGCGATCGCCGGAGAACGCTTCGTGGATCATTTTCCCGCCGACAGCAACAAGCAATCCGAACGCTATCCAGTGGTCGTATGCCTTGATATAAGGCAATAAGGTGCTCCCGGCGGCCCAACCCATGATGGGCATCAGGAACTGAAACAGGCCAAAGTGCCATGCCATACGGAATACATGACGGTTCGTGAGGTCAGGAATGCTTAGACCGGCGGCAATCGCTACGGCGAAAGCATCCATCGCAAGACCAACAGCAATGCAGGATATGAGCAGCCAGTTCAGTTCCGGTTCTCCCTCAGGCTTCCGGTATAGTCTGGAATTGTTCGATGACCAGCCGGGCCACACAACCGGTCCTAAACGACCGGCCGCGCAGCCCTGCCAGCAGACATCAGAACGTTACTCAGAAGCGGTCCTGTCCTCTTTTATTTCTCCACGTCCCACGCCTGGATGCCGTTGATCATCCACTCGGGGGCGGGCTTGCCTTTCAGGTAGTGGTCGAAGAACTGCTGCATACGGATGGTGAAGTCCTTCTGGTTCGGCCTCCGGCGCAGGCCGTGCTCCTCGCCGTTGTAGTTGAACATGAAGGCGACCTTGCCCAGCCGGCGCAGCGCCATGATGAACTCTATGCCCTGATACCACGGCACGGCCCCGTCCTGATCGTTGTGCAGGATCAGAACAGGGGTCGTGATCCTGTCGGCGAAGAAGACGGGTGAGTTCTCGATGTAGCGCATCATACCGCCGTTCCACAGGGTGCGGCCCAGGCGGCTCTGGGTGTGCTCGTACTGCATCTGACGCACAAGACCGCTTGACCACCTGATGCCACCGTAGGCGCTCGTCATGTTGGAGACCGGCGCACCCGACTCAACCGCGGCGAAGATGTCGGTCTGAGTGATCATGTAGGCTCCCTGGTAGCCGCCCCACGAATGGCCCTGCAGACCCACCCGCTCGGGATCCACGAATCCCATGTCGATGATCGCTTCCACGCTGGGCACCACGCAGTTCAAAGCATCCGGTCCGGGGTGTCCGGTGCCGTAGTTGATATCCGGCTGCCAGATGATGTAGCCGTTGCTGACGTAGTAGGAGGCGTTGATCGAAGTGCCCGGCGACGGGTTGCGAAAACGGTGCAGCCCCGAAGTGAGCTTCTCGTAGATGTAGACCAGCATCGGGTACTTCTTTTCGGGATCGAAGTTCTCCGGTTTGATGAGGATCCCCTTCAGCTCGACCCCATCTGCGTTGTAGTAGCGGGCGAGCTCGGCCCTGCCCCAGATGAACGCTTCCCTCTGCGCTCCGACGTCGGAGAGTTTCTTGAACTGCTTGAAGTTGGGGTCGGTCAGCCACAGGTCGGGAAATTCATAGAAGCTCTGCCGGGTGAGCAAAATCGCATCGGCATCCTCTGCCTTGGTGGGAAAGCTGTAGCTGTAATCCGCCATATAGAGTTCCTGAGGCTGGCGGCTGCCTCTGATCCTGTCGCGGTAGATACCCTGGGCCATGGTCTCGGTGTTGGTGGTTCGCAGCAGCATCCACTCACTCGGGTTGATCGTCTCCTCCTCCAGGTCTAGCGAGATGTAGCGGAAGGAGAGGTTGCCCGCCCGACCGTAACCTTCGGTGATGTTCCTGGGCTGTGAACCGTCCGGTCTGACCTCCCAGATGTCGAACTCGTCGTTTACCAGCAGAGAGGCGTCGTCGTCGGTCCAGCCGGCGATGCCGTAACCACGTCGCGGCTGCGGCCGGTCAGCATTACGCTGCCAGACATCGACCGGCAGATCGTAGGAGATGTTGGCCGTAGTCTTCGCCGCAATGTCGTAGACGTGCCAGTGGCGATCGGTCCCGAACCAGTAGACGTACTTTGCGTTGGGGGAGAGGCTGGCCCGGAAATAGCTCTCTTGCACCACCAGGGTGCGGGCCCCGGTCAGCGGATCGACGACATAGACATCGTAGTAGGCGGAATCGTACGAGATCCGCTTGGTGTACGGCTTGTCGGTCTGGCCGAACGCCACCCGGCCGTCGTCGCTCAGACTGACTGCGGGCAGATCCTCGTCGGCCAGCTGGACGAACTTCCCGCTCTCCAGGTGGTAGACCGACTCATAGGTCTCGTTCTTTACGCGCTCGGTAATCCTCTTCTGCTGGGGGTATGTATAGGGATCGTTCCAGTGCCACAGCTCGAACTCCGCCTTCTCCTCCTCCTCCTCTTCCTCTTCGGCTTCCGCTCCCTCTTCGGCTTCCGCCCCCTCTTCGGCTTTCGCTTCCTCTTCGGCTTCCGCTTCCTTCTCCTTCTGCTCCGGTATCTCTTTGATGCCGAAGAGTACGATGCTGCCGTCGTCGGTGAAGCTGAGGCCCGACTTGTCGCTCACCGACATGCCGGCGGGGAATCCGGGTGTGGAGGTGTGGGAGACCCACGGCACGGCCTGCGGCTCGCCGACCTTCCAGCCGTAGAGATTGAAGGTAGGGGGATCCATTTCGTAGTCGTCCCGGTCGGTGAGCAGCGCCAGGTGGGTCTCATCCTCGTTCATGGCCCACCGCCTGTAATTGCCCTCGCCGGTGATCCGCGCCGCGGACTCCGCCCGACCCGGCTGTGGGCGTAGACTCCGTCGGTTTCCGGGCTCTCCTCGCTGGAGACGATGTAGAGCAGCCAGTCCCCCTTTTCGGTGAAACGGTAGTCGAGCACCGACGCGAAGGTGGTCTCCGAGCCATCGGTCAGGGCGCGGAGAATGAGTTCAGTGCCGAAGTCCTTCTCCTCCCCCCGCTCTTCTTCCCCTGCCTGCCCCCGGGCTCCAGCTGCTCCTCTCCTCCTTCCCGCCCTCTCCACTGCGGGCTCCTCCGCCTGCTCCTCTTCCCCCTTCTCCTCCTCCTCGGTGGGAGGCTCCTCCTTCAGGTAGGCCAGCCAGCCACCCGCTTCGGCGGGCAGACGGAAGCTCTTGACCCTCTCCACCGTAACCAGACCGCCGTCGCTTAGGTCCATAATCGCCAGTGTACGCTTAGGTAGATTCGGACCCTTTTTCTTCGCCTTCTGGGCCGCCTTCACCGAGTCCTCCGGGGGAGCGATGAGGAAGACAACGTACCTGTTGTCGCGGGTGAAGCTGGCGCCGGTTCCCCGCTCATGGCGGTATTCGGTCTCACTACGTGTCGAGCGTACGACCAGTTCCCCCTCCCCGTCCTGGGGCTGGATCTGGTAGAGCACCCAGCGCCCGTCGGCCGAGATCTGCTGGCCACGGATGCTCTTCCAGCCGTCGTAGTCGTCGTGCGTGAGCGGCCGCTTGCCTCCGGCGGCCTGGGCACCGGCCGTAGCCGGTACAGCCATGAGGAGAGCGGCCGCGATGAGCAGCGGTCTGCAGACGGACGCGCACCATCGGTCTGTCATGAATCGCTTCATGTGAATGCTCCTGAACATTATTGGAGTGCGGATCCCGAGCCGGGAGATGTCCAGGTCGCACCGCTCCCCCGTTCCATCTTGCATGCTGTTGGGCAGACTATTGGAAAGCGAGCCCCGAAGCAAGGATATGACGCAGTTTCAAGTGTCCCGAGCCATAAATCCGCCGGAATTCTGACTCGGGACACTAACCTGTCGCCACCCGGGCCACGGCGCAGTGGTATACACCCTTCTGGCTCTGCAGCTCGTTGGCCAGTTTCTCGATCTTCTCCACCCCACCCTTCACCACGATCACCTCGAGGCAGTGGTGCTCACTGAGGTGGACATGGAGGTTGGAGACGACGATATCGAGGCAGTGGTGCTGGATATCGACCAGCGTTTCCGAAAGCTCTCTCTTCTCGTGATCATACACCAGTACGATCCCGCCCGCGGCATCTCCTCCCTCTTCCCACTGCCTTACGGCGATGTTCTTTCTGATCAGATCGCGGATCGCTTCCGAGCGGTTGGAATAGCTCTTCTCCTCCAGGAAGGTGTCGAACTCCTCCAACAGGTTTCTTTCGATAGACACACCACACCTGACGAGATCAGACATCGGTCCCTCCTTGCAGGAGGTTCAGCTCGTGGCAGACATCGCAGTAGAAGTGGAAATCGAGCCCGCAGTGGCGAAGCAGGGCCCGGTCGGAAGCGATCTCCCTCGTGCTGCCGGTGGCCACGAGCCGTCCCCGGTTTAGAACAGCCAGCCGGTCACAGGAGGCGATGACGGGAAGGATGGACTGGGAGACGATGATGACCGTGGCCGGCAGGCTCCCGATGATATCGATGAGATGTTCTACCATGGCCGGATCCAGGTTGGAGAAGGGCTCGTCGAAGGCGACCACTTCGGGCCGCATGGCAAGCACCGTGGCCAGGGCCACCCGTTTCCGTTCCCCGTACGAGAGGTGATGTGAAGACAGCTCCTCGAATCCAAGCAGGTTCATCTCGGCCAGTGCTTCTTCGACGCAGGCGGAAACCTCTTCGCTGCTCAGCTCCAGATTGAGCGGTCCGAAAGCCACATCATCTTCCACCGTCAGGTTGAACAGCTGGTCGTCGGGATTTTGAAAAACCAGGCCCACCTTCTGCCTGATCTCGGCAATGCTCTCTCTGTCGACCGGCAGCCCACCTATTTCCACGGTCCCCCTGCCGGGGGTGAGGATACCGTTCAGGTGCAGCAGCAGCGTCGATTTGCCCGCCCCCGACGGCCCGATGATACCGAATCGCTCACCCGGTTCGATCCGTAGTGTAACTCCGCAGAGCACCTCCCTCTCCTCCTCATATGAAAAGGTCAGGTCGGTAATCGTGACCCCGGCGGCTCGGACCGGATCGTTCCTCATAGAGTTCTCTGCTCGTTCCATCAGATGACAATCCTCATAGGTTCTCTGCTCGTTCCATCAGATGACAATCCTCACGGCAACGAAGACCAGGGTGAAGGAGATCAGGAAGAGGGCATCCACCGGTCGGAAATGCAGGGCGGTCCTCAGGGGGAAACGGCCGGTGAATCCACGTGAGCACATGGCATTGTATACGGTCTGCGATCGTTCCCAGCTTCTCACGAAGATCGTGGCCGCCTGGTGCCCGTAGACGGTAAACCGGCTGATGTTGAGCCTGCCGGGAGTCCGGCTCAGCCTCGCCCGGCTGGTCCTGAGCATCTCGTCGGAGATGATGAACGCATAGCGGTACATGAATGCCGACAGCACACCCAGCAGGGCCGGCATCTTCAGGGCCCGCATCCCCTCCAGAAGACGGTGGAACCTCTCGGTGGAGGTCAGCAGGGTAAGCAGTATCACCGCCGCGAATGCTTTCAACGCAATAGACAGCGATAATAGGGCCCTGCCGCCGTGCGGGTGGTCGATAGCACCTTCCGCAATCGGAGAACCGGACACCAGCATCAACCCGGCAGCCATCAGTACAATGGGCGCCACGATCAGGCAGCGTTTGAGCAGGAACCTCACCGGAATACGGCTGATCCAGACCAGGGCACCGATCAGAACGTAGTAGAACAGAAAGGACTGAACTTCCCCCCGTGGTTCGGAGACGATGATGAGGAGTGCAGCCAGAAAGGAAACGATTTTGGCGCGGGGATCCAGCCGGTGAATCGGAGAATCGAGGCTGCTGTATCTGTCCAGGAAAGAATGTTTCACCCTCTGTCTCTCCCACCCTTTGTCAGCTTCTCAGCCTGACAAATACGATAGCGCCGATGAGCACAATGACGCCGGCCACTATCATGGCTATCACAGATTGCGACAGCATTCTGGCTCTGCCGCCGACTGCGGCCGACTCCCCTTCCGGCGTCGCCCGGTCCGCCTCACCAGCCTCAAAGAAGCTTTCGGTGAGAATGATGCTGACCTCCTTGCGGTGACCAAGGCCGTCATCCACCACGAACTTCCACTCGCCGGGGGCCTCGGGCACGAACGCGAACACGCCCTTCGGGTCGGTACGGCCCTGTTGAAATGCAGTCTCGCTGTCGGCCGGCGAGTAGATGGTCACCTCGGCATTCGCCAGGGGCCCGTCTCCCGTGTAAGTACAGGTGGCGATAACCGCCGGCGCTACCTCTTTGATGCCGACCTGCACCCCGTGGACGGTACCGGATCCGGCCGGAGACACCGAAAGTGACGCAAGAAGGACGAGAGGGATTAGAGTCTTCATCGCTGGCTCCGTTCTATGATGTCTGGTTTAACACGCCTGAAAAAACCGATGATGGTGAGGGTCAGCACCCCCTCCACCACGGCCACTATGGAATAGATATAGGCGATGTACACCGCTCCCCTTCCGTAGCCGGTGAGCTGAAACTCGACGGCCATGAGAGAGGCCGGCAGCAGTATCCCCACGAATCCGGCGACAAATGCCCGTATATTCTCGGGAATTCGGCCTGCCTTCCATACGATCCAGCCGGCCATGGCGCCGGCGCCCATGTTTATCGCGTTGAGGCCGAGAGTAAGCAGGCCGCCGTGCTGAAAGATGAGGGACTGGAAGAGGAGCGCGGTGAAGACGACCGGAAAGGCGCGGATCCCGAGCAGTATCCCGGCCAGGCCGAACAGCCCGAGGTGGAGCGAAGTACCGGCGATGGGAAAGTGGATGAGGGAGGCGACAAACAGGGCCGCCCCCATGAATCCCATTACGGCTATGTCTTCCGCCTCCGTCTTCCGGCCGAAGGCATAGAGCGCACCGATAGACACGGCGTCGGCGGCAAGGCATATCTCCGCAGCGATAATTCCATCGGCAATATGCATGGAGGGAAGAAGATACAACTATCCCGTGTTACAACAATAATATTCGTGCTACGATAAACGGGTATCGATCCTCGGACAAATCCTCGTGTTTTAAACCTTAATACAATGAGGTAGCGTCCATCCGAAAACTCCGGATGGACACTGATGTGGTTCCCGAGGTGAAAACGAGCAATCTGTTCTTTAGATCTCGAATCCGTAGTACAGGATCGCGAAACCGTGTCAACGGTTGAGCAATCCGGCAGTTGCCGGTGAGCAATTTTCCGC
>JAUVWC010000297.1 GCA_030604325.1 Candidatus Zixiibacteriota bacterium
CGGCAAGAATATCGTCGGCAAGATTTGCATAGCGGCGCACAAAGCGCGGTTTAAAATCGGTGAACAGCCCCAGCATATCCTGGGTCACCAGGACCTGGCCATCGCAACCCTGCCCCGCCCCGATGCCGATGGTCGGTATCCCCAATGTGGCCGTGACATCCTCCGCCACCTCGGCCGGGATCTTCTCCAAAACGATAGAGAAACAACCGGCCTCCTCAAGGAGCAGCGCATCGGCTTTCAGCTGGATGATATCTTTCTCTTCAACCGCCTGCAGAACGTAGCCTCCGATGACGTTCACGCTCTGAGGAGTGAGCCCCAGATGTCCCATAACCGGCATGCCGGCCGATACCAGCCGCTGCACCGTAGGTACGACCGGTCGGCCTCCCTCCAGCTTCACTGCCTCGGCCCCACCCTCGGCCATCAGCCTGCCGACATTGCGGACCGTCTCGTCCGGATTCACCTGAAAGGTGAGGAAGGGCATATCGGCCACGAGCAACGCCCTTTCCACTCCCTCAGAGGCCCAGCGGGTGAAGTGGAGCATTTCCTCAAGCGTTATGCCCAGGGTATTCTTGCGGCCCGCCATCACCATGCTCGCGGAATCCCCTACCAGAATCACATCCACACCGCTCTCGTCGAGCAGGCGGGCGGTGAGCGCTTCGTAGGCCGTCAGGCAGACGATTAACCGCTTCTCATTCTTCATGTGGCGCAGGGACCGCACCGTTACCTTCTCCCGCGCCGGTTCCCGTGCAGGGCTCGGGTTCATGGTGCGGCGGCTCCCGGCCCGTAGAAAGTTGTGCCGCCGTGTGGGCGCCTGATCTGCTCGATCAGATCGTCCAAATCCGCCTGGCGATGCACGAAATCGATGTCGCTCGTATTCACAATCAGCAGCGGGCTCGCGTCGTAGTGGAAAAAATAGTAATTATACGCCTCGTTGAGAGAGCGGAGATATTCCTCGGACAGCCGCCGCTCGAAGGTGCGTCCCCGCTGACGAACGCGTTCCATCAACACTTCAGTTGTGGCCTGCAGGTAGATGATCAGATCGGGAGTCGGGATGTCGGGCTCGATCAGGTCCACCAGCTTCTCATATAGGGCCAGCTCTTTGTCATCCAGGGTCAGATAGGCAAAAATCTTGTCTTTGGCAAACATGTAGTCGGTGATCAACAGATCGTGGAACAGATCCTGCTGGCTGAATTCCTGCTGCTGCATATAGCGGGAGAGGGTGAAGAAGAGCTGGGTTTTGAAGGCGTACCGGCGCGCGTCCCGGTAGAAGTCGTCCAGGAAAGGATTCTCACCCGGCCGCTCCAGCACCAGTCGTGCTCCAAGTCGACGACCCAGAAGGGTAGCCAGGCTGGTTTTACCCACCCCGATGGGACCCTCAATAGCGATAAAGCGTGCTTCTTTCACCCGCTTGCTCCCGAGCCTGATGTGGCGCCAACAGACATCCTGCAACAGTTGCCGGAATTCTTCAAGCCCTAGTGTCCTGAATCAGATTTGACGGTAAATGCTCCCAGGCTGACCACCTCCTCCTCTTCCGGAAGACTTTGCCGTGCCCTGGCCAGCAGGTCAACCACCCGACCCATGCCGGGCACGTACAGGGCCGGAGCCAATTCGGCCAGAGGTACCAGAACGAAGAGCCGTTCCACCAGCCCAGGATGAGGAACCGTCAGCCCCCCCCTCGTTATCACCTCCGCCCCGTAGAGTAACACATCGACATCCAGTTCGCGCGGCCCGTAGCGTTTCCGCCGCCGACGTCCGGAGACCCTTTCCGCGTCAGCGCATGTGGCTAGCAGCTACTGGGGACCGAGGAGGGTTGAAAACCGGCCTACACAGTTGATGAATGGTGGTTGATCGGTACGGTATTTCGGTTCGCTGTGATAGAGACTGGAGAAGGCGACAGGTTCGACACCGCGGTTGTGTAGAACATCTATGCCGCTGCGGATGGCAGCCACCCGGTCACCGATATTGGAGCCGAATGCGAGGTAGACCTCTACGGCCGGTCCCCTCCGACGCTTCCGATCCACGTCGGTGCTCATCGGCGAGTGATTTCCACTCCGTATCCCTCCTCAATCCCCTCGTGGAAGCCAGCGTGCGGTTTTCTCAGCCTGACCACTACCGTTTCCACACGCGGTAGATCGAGAAGACTGTCCGCCACCCGCTGGGCCACTGCCTCCAACAGGTTACACGGTGGTCCTTCAACAATGGTTTTGATGCATTGGTAAACCTCATACGCATCCACGGCTTTATCCAGATCGTCACTGGCGGCGGCCGGGCGCTGGTCGTAGCCCAATTCCACATCCACCTCGAAGGGCTGCCCCTCTTCTCGTTCCCGGGGCAGTACCCCGTGGTAGCCATAGAAGTTGAGTGCCTTCAAATGAAGCCGGTCGGTCATCCGGTCTCCCCAAAACGCTTCAAGCGGGCAACCGCTTCCAGGAGGCGATCTTCGGGTGCAGTCAGGGAGAAGCGCACATAGCCCCTACCCTGTCTGCCGTAGCCCGATCCGGGACTGAGGGCGACGTGTGCCCGGTCCAGCA
>JAUVWC010000205.1 GCA_030604325.1 Candidatus Zixiibacteriota bacterium
ATACATTCGACTTCGAGGTGACGGATGAAAACGCCTTTACAATCATCGGTATTGTCGGCGAGATAAAGCAGAACGACCTGGCAGATACCGCACCTCTCGGTGCCAACTACTTGACGTACAAGCAGGTTCCCCTCCGCTTCATGATGTTTGTTATCAAAACAGGATTGGAGCCGTATTCACTCCTGGACGGGGTTCGCAGTGTCGTGAGTGATATGGATCCGGATCTCCCCCCCTTCTGGATTCTGACCATGGAGGAGCGGATAGAGGATTCACTGGTCAACCGCCGGGCACCCATGCTACTTCTGATGATCTTCTCCGCTGTGGCGCTCTTCCTGGCGGCAATCGGTATCTATGGCGTGCTGGCTTACACCGTGACCCAGAGGTCAAAGGAGATAGGTATCCGCCTGGCACTGGGTAGCGGTACTGACATGATATTCCGGATGGTAGTATGGCAGGGCCTGCGACTGTTCCTGATTGGACTTCCTATTGGTATCGGGGGAGCTATTGGTCTGACAGCCGTTATCAGAAGTCAGCTGTTTGAGGCTCAGGCTTTTGCGCCGGTCGTCTTCGTTCTGGTTGGTCTCGTTCTCGGTTTAGTCGCTCTGCTGGCCTGCATCATACCTGCCCGTCGAGCGACCGGAGTGGATCCGGTAGCGACACTCAATTACCAGTAACGAGAAATTGGTTTCAGTTCTGATGGTACTCCTGAGAGGCCCGATCGTTGGAATTTGCCTGCCGAACAGCGGTTAGCTACAATCATCACGGAAATCGAATGTCTTCTTCTTCACCGACAAAACGGCCGCCGGTCATTAGTTACCTGGGATTCCCCCTTCTGATCGTTGGGATCCTCGTCCTGGTCGTCGTGTTCAGCAGTCAGCTGTGGGCTATCTTCTCGACCCCGGAGGCTGTCCGGGAGTGGATCTCACAGTGGGGCCTGATTGCCCCCGGGATCTTCGTCGCCGCCCAGATCCTTCAGGTGCTGGTCTTCGTAATACCCGGAGAAACGGTTCAGATCGCCGGAGGCTATCTCTTCGGCTACTGGCTGGGATTGGCGCTTACTACAAGCGGGATCGCAATCGGCTCGGCGGCGAACTTCTACCTGGCCAGGTTCCTCGGTACCCCTTTCGTTGCGCACTACTTTAAAGAGCGGCAGCTTAAAAAGTTCGGACGCATCGCGAACAGCCCCAAAGCTCAAATAGGGTTCTTCCTGCTCTTCGTCATCCCCGGAATCCCGAAGGATATTCTCTGTTACGTGGCGGGACTCTCACCGATGCGGTTCCTCTACTTCCTCGCCGTGTCCATGTTGGGGCGGCTTCCGGGGATCATCGGCAGCACGCTCATGGGCAGTGCGGCCGCCGAAAGGCAATGGACCCTCTCAATCATTATCTTCGCCGTGGCCTGTGTGCTCTTTATCGTAGGACTCCTCTACAAGGAGCGCATCCAGAGCTGGATAGAAAGATATTCCCACCGCTCGCGCTAAAGTTATTAGGTTTATTATCTCCGAAACGCTCTAACAGGAACAGCCGGAGCACCTTTGCCGTGGAGGGATAGGACATGTTCAGACGTTGGCTGATCGCCTTCAGTATTTCTCTGGCACTGACCAGCTTTCTTAACTCGTGCTCTACCAGTGGTGGGGGGAGGTTTGACATCCTCATCGAGGATGGCAAGATAATCGACGGGACAGGAAATCCCTGGTTTTATGGTGATATCGGGATCATAGGAGATACCATCGTCGAAATTGGAGATCTGGACGGGAGAGCTGCTGCCAGAACTATCGATGCCAGGGAGTTGTCGGTTACTCCCGGGTTTATCGACATGCACACTCACTGCGACGGGGGTCTGGGCAGACCTTCCTCCAATTCCAATCTCAACTATCTCTCCCAAGGGGTAACGACGGTCGTCACCGGAAACTGCGGGGGATCGGTATCGCTGAATGCCAAGGAGACAAAGAGGGAATGGGAAGCCCTGGGCATTGGAACGAACGCGGTCTTGCTGGTCGGTCATGGCGATATCAGAAGTGAGGTGATGGGGAGCGAACCTCGAGAAGCTACCCCCGAAGAGATCGAGGAGATGCGGGTCATTCTTCGCCAGTCAATGGAGGATGGCGCATGGGGAGTGAGCACAGCTCTGGAATATATTCCCGGTCGTTATGCTAATACCGACGAAATCATTGAAGTAACGAAAGTCGTCAGAGAATTCGGCGGTGTCTACGCCACTCATATGCGCAACGAGAATGACCGCATCTGTGAGGCTATCGAAGAGAATGTCAGAATCGGTGAGGAGACCGGAGTGCGGGTCGTTGTATCGCACTTCAAAGTGACGGGTAAGAACAACTGGGGCCTGATGAAGGATGCGGTGAAGGTGATCGAGGATGCACGGGCGAGAGGGGTGTATATCGTCGCCGACCAGTATCCCTATATCCAGTCGTCACCCACCGGGCTCCTGCAGTCGTTTATCAGTATTCCACGCGACATGGAACCCTTCTCCGAATTGAGAGGGGGGCGAAGGAATCGTGATCTGTCCGATGCCGAACGGAAGGCCCTGCAGGAGCGGTATGTAGAGGAACTGCGAAACGCCCTTTCAGATCCCGAAAAACGGGAGCAGATAAGGCAGCTGACTGTCGAGGGTCGGCCCAACAGACCGAGTTCGGTGGCCATGTGGGGCTGGCACGATTTCACCGTTCTTGTAGCCGACAAGAACCGTCATCTGGTCGGCACCAACTTCATAGACCTCCCCGGTGTACGGCACAGAGACCTCTTCGATATCGTCGTCGGTCTGATACTCGATGAACCCGATATGCTGTATGGCGGCGGGTCACAGTCGGAGGGGGATCTGCGGTATGCTCTGAGCCAGGAGTGGGTGATGGTATCCAGCGATGGCGGTGCTGTTCGTATGATAGATGAAGCGGCCGATCCAGTGCGTGGACACCCACGTGATTTTGGGAGTCAGACCAAGATCCTTCGCAGGTATGTCAGAGAAGAGGGGCTGTTAATCCTGGAGGCCGCCGTCAGGAAGATGACTTCGCTGCCGGCATCTTTTCTGCAGTTGAAGAACAGAGGGTTGCTTCGAGAAGGATTCGTGGCGGATCTCGTCATCTTCGATCCTGATACTGTCAGGGATAATTCTACTTATGCTGATGCGAACCGGTACTGTTCGGGCGTCGAGTATGTGATCGTCAACGGAGAAATTAGTATAGATAGCGGCGAGTACAATGGTGCTCTTAACGGGAAGCTGCTGTTGTTAACGGAAAACAGGTAATTTAGTACCTTTTAAGTCTCTATCGCGGGCCTGCTCGTAATCATTTCCAAGGCATCGGCCGGAATAACGGAGAATTCAAAGGGGCTGTCCGGGTAGTACAACTTGCGTATTAAGTCCTTGAGCAGAGTGTCGTCGATATTCAAACCGGTGATACCCTCCTCAAGCTGCTTGCCCTTACCCAGCTCGGTTGGAAAGCAGACCGCGCCGAGATCGTAAGACTCGTCAGCTTTTCGGAAGAGTTCACACAGTCGAACATATACATTATCGCCCTTAAGCAGGCGTCGGAGCTGGCCGTAGTGTTCGATCTTCCGAT
>JAUVWC010000014.1 GCA_030604325.1 Candidatus Zixiibacteriota bacterium
GGAAGAGGTAGGTGGTGAAGTCGTCGTTGCGATATCCGTTCAGGGAGACGTAGGCCACACCCTCCTCGTGCATCGAGGCTACGACCCTGGACACGTAGCGGTCCTTCGGCAGGCCTCTGGTGATCTTCCGCCAGTTGATTCCCCCATCCTGTGTCACGTGCACCAGTCCGTCGTCGGTGCCCACATAGACCAGTCCGAACTTCTTCGGCGATTCGCTGATCGTCACGATGGTGGAGAAGGGCACGTCACCCTGCTCGCGGCTGGTGGTTAGATCTTCGCTTAACGCGGTGAAGGTTCGTCCCTGATCGAGGCTGCGGTAGAGACGCTGGGTGCCGAAGTAGATGATCTCGGGTGAGTGGGGTGACATGACCACCGGTGACTGCCAGTTGAACCGGTTCGATACTTCGTAGATGTGGCTGAGCGGCCTAAGTCTCCACCGGCGGTTGTTGGCCCGGTCGACGGCGGAGTAGCTCCCGAACTGGGAGCCGAAGATCGCCAGTTCGTTGGTACGTGTGTCGACCTGGACGCGCATACCGTCACCACCGCCGAGGGAGGTCCAGGTGTTGGTCTCGAAGGTGCGGTTGCTGGGGCCCATCCACACTCCGTTGTCCTGCAGACCACCGTAGACACGGTAGGGCTCGGCCATGTCGTAGCAGATGGCGTAGAACTGGCCGACGGGCGGGTAGGTCATGTTGACCCAGGTTTCTCCCCCGTCGTACGAGATATCCAGTCCTCCGTCGTTGCCGTTGACGATGTGATTGTGGTTCCACGGGTTTATCCACAGCGCCTGGTGGTCGGAGTGAACGCCGCGGCCGGAGGCGCGCTTCCAGTTCCTGCCCCCGTCGGTCGACTTGATGAAGGGCACTCCCAGCAGATAGAGCGTGTTCGCATCCTGGGGGGAGACGCGGATGTCACCGAAGTAGTAGCCGTAGGTGCTGTACAGCCCGTCGAGGTAGTCCTCGTTCTGGAGGGTCCAGCTCTCACCCCGGTTGTCGGAGCGGTAGACCTGCGCCCCGATGATCCGCTTGTCCAGTAGGGTGGGCCTGTTCTCCGCCAGGCGGTTGTACATGTCCTGAACCGTCAGCTCCCCCTCGCGGACCATTTCGCGGACTTTCTCCACCGTGTCCTCCGGGTGGAAGCGGCTGACGAAGCTGCGGATCTCGGAGTCCTTGAGGTCAAGGAACTCCTCCTCGGTCATCTCCTTCAGGTTGAGGGGAGCGAACGGGCTGTCGCTCGGTTCGGGCTGGTCCTCGTCCGGCTTCGGTGCCTGGTTGTCCACCGAGGCGTAGATCACGTCCGGCGCATCGGGAGTCACCGCCAGCCCGATGCGTCCTATGTGTTCACCGCCGGGGAAACCGCCGGCAAGCCTACGCCACCTCTCCCCGCCGTCGTCGCTGCGCCACACGCCGCTTCCCTCGCCCCCCTCGACGAGGTTCCATGCCTTGCGGTCCTTGGTCCAGGTGGCCGCGTAGAGCACGTTGGGATCGGTGGGATGGATAACCATGTCGGAGACACCGGTCAATTCATCGACGTAGAGCACCTTCCTCCAGCTCTGTCCCCCGTCGGTCGTCTTGTAGACACCCCGGTGCTCGCTGGCGGTGTAGAGCGATCCCTGGGCGCCGACAAGTACTGTGTTGGGATCGTTGGGGCTGATGATGATCTGCGCGATCCGGTGAGTGTCGGTGAGGCCCATGTGCTGCCAGGTCTTGCCCCCGTCGGTGCTCCTGTAAACACCGGTGCCCGAATAAGTGGAGCGGCTGGCGTTCCTCTCGCCGGTACCGACCCAGATGTGGTCGGGATTGGTGGGATCGACGTCTACATCCCCAATGATGATCGACGCCTGCTCGTCTAAGAGGGGTTCGAATGTGGTCCCGTTGTTGATGGTCTTCCACAGCCCGCCGGAGCCGTAGGCGATCAGGAAGGTGAACGGGTTCTCCGGGTCGGGGAATTCCACGTCCACCAGCCGCCCGTTCATTTCCGTGGGTCCGATGTTGCGGAACTCCAGGTTCCGGAAGATCGAGGTGCGCTCCATCTGCTGGCGCTGGGCGAAGGATGCCATCCGCTCCTGACCGCTGGTCGGGTCGTTTTGAGGAGCCGGAGAGGCCATGGAGGTGGTGGCCGAAACGGTTGCGGACAGTAACGCCGCACAGGCGGTTGCTGTGGAAAGCCGTAAACCCTTCCCGCATCTCATTTGGTACACTCCTTGTAACAGTGTAACAATGTTGACCAATAGTAGCAGTCGCTGAACTGGACCTGGGAGTGTAGACAGCAATCGCGCCGCGGTCCAGCATTGAGCGTGGATCGAACAGAACTTTTCACCGGCGCTGAGGTACCCTACCTTGGCAGGACACACTTGTTGGTACAGTAGCAGGTGGACGTATCTTCGATGTGGTTTTCCGGCACATCCGGGCAGGGGGAAACATGGAATACGATGTCGTCGTCATCGGAGGCGGATTGGCCGGGCTTCAGACATCGCGCCTGCTGGCCATGCGTGGTCTGAATGTCGTTTGCCTGGATCCCTATCTGATCGGTGAAGTCATCCAGCTCACCGGGCTGTTCGTGCAGGAGGCGTTTGAGGAGCTGCCCTTCCCGCAAGACCTGTTCGGGTCCGGCCTCTCGCGGATCACCGTTCACGCCCCGGCAGGTAACACCCTCTCGGTAGAGCATCCACATTACCGCTTCTATGTGGCGGACATGCCCGCCCTGCTCGAATGGATGGCCCGTGAAGCAAAGCATGCAGGAGCCACCATCCTGGAAAGGCACAGGCTGGTGGAGCTGGTTCCGACAAGCACGGGTATGGAGCTTCAGGTTCAATATCCCGGCGGCGATCCGTTCACGGTTACGAGCCGCTTCGTACTCGGGGCGGATGGTCCGCTCTCCACCGTAGCTGCGTGTCTGGGGCTTCCCCGGTACCGGCGTTTCCTCCACGGGATTGAGGAACATTACCAGGCTTCGGATATGGGGGAGGGGAACATTCACTGGTACTTCGGGCGCCAGCTGGCACCGGGCTATCTCGCCTGGGTCATACCGGCTCCCCGGGGATATCAGGTGGGCCGGGCCGGACTGGTGCGCGCCGGCTGGTCCCCCGCACGGGCGCTCGATGTGTTCGTTGAACAAGTGCGTGAGCAATTCGAGCTGGGGGAGTTGACCTTCCGCCGAGGTGGAGTCATTCCATGCGCTGGACCACGGCCGGTTCTTGTCAAGCAGAGGGCGATGTTGGTCGGAGACGCTGCAGGGCTGGTTTCACCACTGACGGCAGGAGGAATCCACTTCGTCCTTCAGCATGCCCGCCGTGCGGCCTACCTGGTAGGCAGGTATCTGGAGACCGAGGACCCGCGCCTCTTCAGGCGTCCTCTGCCACCGGAGGTGCGCCGCCGGATGGTCATGAAGAGGTGTGTCCGCCGCCTTTATGAGTGGGTATCGGCAGATTGGCTGCTCGACCTGGGTATGAAGGTAGTTCCTGCCGTGCTCCGTACCCGCCTGGTGAAACGGGCCTTCTACGGTTCGAAGAAGGGTAGGAACCGGCTGTGGATGCCGGTGCCGGAGGAGGAGTGATCATGCCGAAGGTCCGACCGGTGCTCGCGGTCATTCTCACCGCGTGGGTGGTCATGATAGGGTTTCTCGTAAAGCGGGAGTACTTCACCGCCGAGCCCCGGTGGTACCTGGGCATGGCACTGCCCGATACAGCAACGGTGGAATGGTGGTCGGGTATCTACATGGGAGGAGAGAAGGTCGGTTACGCATACACCCGCCGTATCAGTGAGGGGGACACACTTTTCCGGATAATCAGTACCCAGCTTCTCAGGCTTACTACTCTGGGCCAGGCCCAGGTAATCAACCTGCGCAGCGAGGCCACTCTCAACCGGGACCTCAGCCTGCGTTCGTTTTCTTTCGCCATGAGTACCGATAATGCCGCCTCCAGTCTGACTGCTCCCACCCGCCGCCGCAGCCCGATGGGGACGGCTTTCGAAGTTCAGGGTGGGGTGGACAGTGACCGGCTCCGTGTCATGGTGAGACAGGGAGGAGATGCAGAGAAGCGTGAGCAGATCATTCCCCTCGATGGTCCTATTTACGTCGATGCCAGCCTCGGTATGCTGCTGGGCCGGGGGGGCTTTGAAGTGGGTGAGCAGCTGACCGTGCCTACTTTCGACCCGGCGACCATGGGAACCATTACCACCGAGATCCGGGTGGCGGCCCTCGATACCATCGATCTGCACGGCCTTCGGCTTCCGGCCTACCGCCTGGAAGCCGAATACTTAGGTTTCACCGTTCGTGTATGGGTAAACGAACAGGGTGAGGAATTGCGGGGGGAGGTTCCTCTGGGGATGGTCACAATAACCACCGTGCGTGAGGGCCGCGACCAGGCATTGAACGAGGGGTGGGATGAGTCTACCACGCTCGACCTCGTAAACCTGGCCGCCATCCCCGCCGGGGTGATGAAGATCGAGGGAGCACGGCAGGCGGACTCATTGAGCGTGAAGCTTTCGGGGATCGACCTGGGGGAGTTCGATCTGACCTTCGGTCGGCAGGAGTTGATCGAGCAGATTGTCGAGATCAAGAAGGAGGACCTGTCGCAACTCGAGGATTACGATCTCCCCAGTACCGATCGGGCCAACCGTTTCTACCTCCGGTCCACCCCCTTCATACAGTCTGACAAGTCCCGCATTGCCCGGCGCGCCCGCAGCCTCATAGGGCAGGAGCGTAGCGCCCGTGCTTTTGCCGAGCAGCTCGTACATTGGGTATACAACTATCTGGAGAAGGTGCCCACCGCCGGTGTGCCCACCGCACTCGAGGTTCTGAATCGGCGGGCCGGGGACTGCAACGAACATACGGTACTCTTCACCGCACTGGCCCGCGCCGCGGGTCTGCCGGCTCTGATGAATGCAGGGGTTGTCTATCTGGACGGGCAGTTCTACTACCATGCGTGGCCTTCTGTTTGGCTGGGGGATTGGGTGGCCGTGGATCCCACCTTCGACCAGTTCCCTGCCGATGCCACCCACATCAGCTTCGTGAGGGGCGGCCTCGACAGGCAGGTTGAATTGATGAAGATCATCGGGCGGGTGACGATAGATGTTGTGAGCTATCAGCCTCTGCCGGAGGAAACAGTCCCTTGATGGGCAGGACCACGACCCGCATCCGCAATGCCGGCGCCCCGGCCCTAGAGGTGCGTGGTTTAAGGAAACACTTCACAACCGTGGAGGCCGTCAGGGGAATCGACGTCCGCGTGGAGCGGGGTGAGATCTACGGCTTTCTGGGTCCGAACGGGGCGGGTAAGACCACGACCATTCGCACGCTGGTAGGTCTACTGCGCCCGACCGCAGGCGAGATATACCTGGGAGGTTTTTCGCTGCTGGACGATCCGGTTGAAGCCAAAAGCATCGTGGGATTCATCCCCGATCGTCCCTACATATACGACAAGCTGACCGGACGGGAGTTCCTCCACTTTATCGCCGGGCTTTACAAAGTCTACGGTGATGCCCCCGACGAGTTGGAAGAGCATATCGAGGATCTGCTTACTTTCTTCCAGCTCCAGGAGTGGGGGGATGAGCTGACCGAATCGTACAGCCACGGCATGAAGCAGCGACTGGTGATGAGCTCTGCGCTGCTGCACAACCCGGAGATCATCATCGTCGACGAACCGATGGTGGGGCTCGATCCCAAGGGAGCCCAGCTGTTGAAGAACCTCTTCCAGCAGAAGGTGGCCGAGGGAGGCGCCATCTTCATGTCGACACATACACTGGCCGTGGCCGAGGAGCTGTGTGACCGGATTGCCATCATCCAGGACGGGGAGATCATCGCCGAGGGCACCATGGACGAACTGCGCGCCCGTGCCGGTATGCGCGGTGACGAAGGAGCGCGTCTGGAAGCGGTGTTCCTGAAGCTCACTGCCGACAAAGACATGGAAGAGATCATCCAGGTCCTCCGGCTCTAGGAGAAGGGCCGCCTGAGCCGGTATGCGCAACGCTCTGCTGAACGAACTGCTGCTACTGCTGCTGCCGAAGTGGCTCAGCCTGCGCAACCGATTTCGCTTCCGCTTGAAGGGTGACCTGTCACGGTCCCTGGTGCTGGTCGGGGTTGTCGCTATTTTCTGGATCTGCATCTACCTGCTCTTCACCAATTTCCTCTTCCAGTTCAAGATCGTGGAGGAGTTCGGTGAGATCCTGCCGGGTAAGATCCTCTCCATGATCTTTCTCTTCTTCCTGGGAATCCTGATGTGGTCCTCGCTGCTCACCAGCTTCGGGGTGTTCTTCATGAGTGCCGACCTGCAGCTGCTGAAAGCAGCACCGGTATCGGAAGACGCCATTTACCTCGCCCGCCTGGCGGAGACCATCGTCAACGCTTCCTGGATGGTGCTGCTGTTCGGCCTGCCGGTATTCATCGCCTACGGAACGGTATTCGGGGGAGGAATTGTCTACTACCTGATCGTCATTGTTGCCAACGTCTCATTTGTCATCATCCCGGCGGTGCTCGGCGTGGGGTTGAACATGCTGCTGGTAAATATTTTCCCGGCCCGGCGCACCAAAGATGTGCTCATGATCGTCAGCCTGATCTTCTTTGCCGGGTTGATCCTTACCTTCCGGGTATTGCGCCCGGAACGGTTGCTCGACCCCGATGCCTTCACCAGTCTCCTCGACTTCTTCCGGGCGATGCGGGCTCCCCTCTCCCCACTGTTGCCCAGCCAGTGGGCGGCGGAGAGTATTTCCACCTTCATTGTGGGCACGCTCACCTACGATCCCTTCTGGCTGGGAATGCTGGTGATCACGTCGATGGCGGTTGTAGTAGTAGGGATGTTGGTGAGTGGCAGGACCTACGACTACGGCTTTACCAAGACCCAGGAAGTCCGCCGTTCCCGTTTCAGCCGGTCGACGATGCTGGAGCGAGCCATCAACCTGTACGGATTTCTCTTCCCACGGCAGCTCAAGCAGATAATCAGTAAGGACGTGAAGACTTTCGTACGGGACATAACCCAGTGGTCACAGATCTTCCTGCTGCTGGCTCTGGTGGTGATTTACGTTTACAACTTCCGGGTGTTGCCGCTGGCCGGCTCGTACGTGCCGACCGTATATCTGACCAACTTTGTGGCGGTCCTCAATCTTGGTCTGTCCGGATTTGTCGTCTCCGCTGTGGCAGCGCGCTTTGTCTTCCCCGCTGTCAGCCTGGAGGGGAATGCCTTCTGGCTGGTTCGTTCCAGTCCGTTAGGGATGAAAGGATTTTTATGGAGCAAGTTCTGGATTTCCTTCTTCCCCCTCCTCGTACTGGGGGAAACTCTGATCATCCTCACCAATCTACTGCTGGATACGCATTCACTGATCGCCTGGGTCGGGGTGATTACCATCTTCTTTATCACCCTCTCGGTCACCGGCCTGGGGATAGGTATCGGGGCGGCATTTCCGAAGTTTCAGTGGGAAAATGTCAGTAAGATACCCACCAGTTTCGGCGGTATCATCTTTATGGTATTGGCCATATCATTCGTCGCGGTGGTGCTGGTGATAGAGTGGGGGCCGGTCTATGGTATCATGCTTGCCATCTTCCGCGGCCAGCCGCTCACATCCGATCAGATAATCTTGAGCGCTATCAGTGCTCTCTTTGTTCTGATACTGTGCACCGTTTGTTCTATCGCTGCCATGGAGACCGGCCTGCGCCGGTTGGAGGAAAGGGAGATTTGGTAAAGCCCACTCAGATTCCCTGTTTCTGAATGATCGGTATGGGGAACAACAGGAGAGCAGGAGAGTATGAATTCACGGTCGGACCATCGCGCAGTTGTCTGGATTGTTTCTCTTGTGCTGGTGGTCGGGGCATGTGGTGAGCCTGCGCCGGAGAAATTGCTTGAAAGGAGTCGCAAGATTCCTGAGTTATATCAGTTCGGCACACTCTACATACCGCTCTACCAGCAGGCTGTAGCTGACAGCGACTGGACGGCGATCCGGCAGGGGATCCGGGAGATCGTCCGCCTGAAGCAGTTGGTGAACCGCCAGGATGTGCCCGACAACATCATACTGAGGAAGCAGGAGTGGGAGTCGAACCAGCGGCTTTTCAGTCGGGCGGTCGACAATCTGAGTGTCGTCATGGGTTGGACGGGAGCCAGGGCCGACCTGGGGAGAATCGAGATCGCCGAGGGAGTTCAGAGCGTCTACGACTGGTGGCAGATGCTGGTGGAAATGGTCAGATGATACCTACCAGAAACCTGGAGCAGTGTCCGTGATCAGTGTTGAAAGGATGACGAAACGCTACGATGGAATCCTCGCCGTCGATGACATTTCGTTCGAGGTTCAGCAGGGAGAGGTCCTCGGCTTCCTCGGTCCCAACGGGGCCGGCAAGACCACGACGATGAAGATCCTCACCTGCTACATGCCTCCGACCTCGGGAAATGTCATCATCGGCGGCAAATCGGTGATGCAGCACTCGCTGGAAATACGTCAGAACCTGGGCTATCTGCCTGAGGACACACCCCTCTACAACTTCATGCCGGTCCTGGAGTATCTCCATTTCGTTGGCCAGATACGCGGTCTCGATCCCGCCTACCAGCGGAAGCGCGTAGGCGAAATGATAGAAGTATGCGGGCTGGAGGACGTGCTCCACCGGGACGTCAGGGAGTTATCGAGAGGGTACCGCCAGCGGGTGGGGCTCGCCCAGGCGCTCATCCACGATCCCGACCTGATAATCCTGGACGAGCCCACCTCGGGCCTCGACCCCAACCAGATCGCGCAGATCCGCACAATGATCCACGAATTCGGACGCAAGAAAACGCTGATTCTTTCCACCCACATCCTGCCCGAGGTGCAGGCCACCTGCGACAGGGTGATCATCATCAACCGGGGCAGGCTGGTGGCCGACGGCAGGCCGGACGAGCTGGCCAGCCGGCTGCACGGTTTCCAGAAAGTGAGGATCGGCTTCGCAGGTGAAGGATTCAATGCCGCCGAAGCCGCCGCCGCCATGCGCACGGTGGCGGGAATCTGCAGTGTTGAATCGTGCGGTACCGAAGCAGGACTCGAGCTTTTCGAACTCGAGGCTGAGAAAGACATTGATCCGCGGCTCGACCTGTTCCGCATGGCGGCCGAAAAGGGGTGGCCGCTTGCCGAGCTGCACCTGGAGCGGAGCACCCTGGAGGATATCTTCCGCGAGCTGACGGTGGGCGTTGAGCAGGCTGTCGCCACCGGCCCGGCCTCATAGGGGGGAGGGGGAGATGTCGAATCAAACCGTCACTTCCATCGTTAGCGGGAACATCTGGGCGCTCTACAGGAAAGAGTTGAAGGCGTATTTCAATTCTTCGATCGCCTACGTGGTGATGACCGTCTTCCTGCTCATGGCCGGCTGGTTCTTCACCCTCGATATATTTCTGGTCGGTCAGGCCACGTTGCGCTCTTTCTTCGAAGTAAGCCGGCTGATCTTTGTCTTCTTCATTCCGGCGGTGACGATGCGGCTGCTCGCCGAGGAGATGGCCAGCGGCTCCCTGGAGCTGCTGGTCACCTATCCGGTGACCGACGTCGAGATCGTGCTGTCCAAGTGGTTGGCGGCCATGACGCTGCTGACCATTACCCTGGCGTTCACATTCGTCTATTTATTCACGGTGATCATACTCGGCAATCCGGATGAGGGAGCGGTGTTCGGCGGCTACCTGGGGCTGCTGTTGATGGGGGGGGCCGGATGCGCCCTGGGCCTCTTCACCAGCAGCCTGACACGAAACCAGGTGGTGGCCTTCGTGCTCGCCTTCACCGTTCTCTTCGCGCTGTTCATGCTCGACAATCTTCTCATGTTCATGCCGGCGAGTATAGGAGCCCTCGTCGAGTACCTCTCCTTCGGCTACCACCTCGACAACCTATCGCGGGGGGTCATCGACAGCCGTGATCTGCTCTACTTCTCATCGTTGACCGTACTGGGGTTGGCCCTGGCGTCCGACCGCCTGGCGGACCGCAGGGAATAGGGGAGGAGGACGATGAGCGAAGCGATAGTGAACGAGACCGCCGGTCAGGTCCGCCGCACGCGATGGATCAACCTCGCCCTTCTGGCCGGCATCCTCATCCTGATCAACGTGCTGGGCACAAACCAGTTCATCCGGTGGGATCTCACCGGCCGCGGTATCTACAGCCTCAGCTCGGCCAGCAAGGAGGCGGTTCGCAACCTGGAGGACCAGCTGACCATCAAGGCTTTCTTCAGTGAAGATCTGGAGGCCCCGTACGCCAGTAACGCCCGCTACGTGAAGGACAAGCTGGATGACTACAAGGCGTACGGGCGCAGGAAGGTCCATTTCGAGTTCATGGATCCGGGCGGTGAGGAGGAACTGCAGCAGGAGGCGGCTCAGTACGGCATTCAGCCGGCCACGGTACAGGTAGTAGAGAGAGACCGGGTCGAAGTGAAGCAGATCTACATGGCCCTTGTTTTTCTCTACCAGGACC
>JAUVWC010000154.1 GCA_030604325.1 Candidatus Zixiibacteriota bacterium
CAGCAGATCCGCCATGACCTGGCACGGATGAAGCAGGTCCGACAGCCCGTTAATGACCGGCACATCGGCGAATTGGGCCAGCTCCAGGACATCGCTGTGAGCGAAAACCCTGGCCATGATGCCGTCGTTGTAGCGCGCCAGCACACGCGCGATATCCGCCACCGACTCCCGCTCCCCCAGCCCGATATCGGTCGGTGCCAGGTAGAGCGCATAGCCCCCTAGCTGGTACATGCCCACCTCGAAGGATACCCGCGTGCGGGCCGACGGCTTCTGAAAAACCATGGCCAGGGTTTTTCCCTTCAGGTCGTCGCGGACCTTGCCGGCTTTCAGGTCCGCCTTCAGGCGGGCCGCGTGTTCCAGAGTGGTGAGGATCTGGTCGCGACTACGATCGGAGATGTCGAGGAAGTCGCTGTGGTCCACCATACCGCTCTACCTTTCTTCTGGTATCACGCCTTTAGTATTAAACCTTGCTCTTCCTGCATCCTCGACCGGAAACCTCTGTGTACCTCACGATCCGGTCAGGTTTCAGAGCAGGACGTTACAGGATATAACGGCTGAGGTCTTCGTCGGCGATGATATCCTCCAGCCTTTCACGCACATCGTCGGCGGTGATAGTGTAGGTATCCCTGCCAGCATCCGGCACCTCGAACAGAATGAGTTCTAGAAGCAGCGTGAGGATCGTGTGCAGGCGCCGGGCGCCGATATCTTCGGCCTGATCGTTGGCCATGCTGGCCGCCCGCGCGATTTCCTGCACCGTCTCCTTTTTAAAGTGCAGGGTGACACCTTCGGTGGCCAGTAGGGCCGTATACTGTTTGATCAGAGCATTCTCCGGTTCGGTCAGGATACGCACGAAATCCTCCGTACTCAGGCTTCCCAGCTCGACGCGGATGGGAAAGCGTCCCTGAAGTTCAGGGATCAGATCGCTCGGCTTGGCCACATTGAACGCCCCGGCGGCAATAAAGAGAATGTGATCGGTCTTTATCATCCCGTACTTCGTGGTAACCGTACTGCCTTCCACGATCGGAAGCAGGTCACGCTGGACCCCTTCGCGGCTCACATCCGGGCCGCGGTACTCGGAGCCCCCCCTGTCGGCTGCGGCCACCTTGTCCAGCTCATCGAGGAATACGATCCCATTCTGCTGCACCCGCCTCAATGCCTCGCTGATCACCTTGTCCATATCGATCAGTTTGGAGGCCTCTTCCTGCTGGAGGATCTTGCGGGCCTCGCGCACCTTCACCCGGCGGCGCTTGCTTTTCTGGGGCATCAGACCCGAGAAGAGTTCGGAGAGATTCACCCCCATCTCCTCCAGTCCCACCGGACCCAGAATCGAAACCATCGGGTGCTGATCCGCCGGCATGTCCACTTCCACTTCCCGCTCGTCGAGTGTGCCCACCGCCAGCTGGCTGCGCAGCTTCTCCCTCGTGCGCTCCCATGAATCCTCGATATCCTCCTCGGCCGGCTCGAAACCTTCCGTAACCGGCGTAACCGGGTGCGGCCTGGCGGGCCGGGGCAGAAGCAGATCGAGGATACGCTCGTCGGCGTGAAGGGCCGCCGGCTCCTGCACCTCCTCCAGTGACTCCGATTTCACCATGTCCACCGCCAGGTCGGTAAGATCACGGATGATCGACTCTACATCGCGACCCACATAACCGACCTCGGTGAACTTGCTCGCCTCGACCTTTATAAACGGCGCCCTTGCCAGCGAGGCGAGACGACGCGATATCTCTGTCTTACCAACTCCGGTGGGACCGATGAGAATGATGTTGTTGGGAACGATCTCCTCGCGCAGGTCCTCCGGGACCTGGAGCCTACGCCAGCGGTTTCGCAGCGCAATGGCCACGGCACGCTTGGCGTTATCCTGGCTGATGACATAGCGGTTGAGCTGCTCCACGATCTGCTTCGGTGTGAGCTCGCGCAAAGCTGAGGCAGGGGAACTCATTTCGATGCCTCATCCGGCAATGTCATGAGGGCGATTCGATCATTAGTGAAGGGACAGATCTGAGAAGCGATCAGCAGGGAGCGTTCCACGACCTTCTTCAGATCCGGCTTGGGATCGGCTTCCAGAAAGGCCCGGCAGGCGGCAAGCGCATGCGGGCCGCCCGTTCCGATGGCCGCGATACCGTCGTCAGGTTCGATGATATCCCCATTGCCCGAAATGACGAAGGCGTATCCTGTGTCCAGACACACCAGCAGGGCTTCGAGCCGGCGCAGGAACCTGTCGGTGCGCCAGTCCTTGGCCAGTTCCACGACGGCCCGCCTGAGGTTGCCCTTGTTGCTCTCCAGCTTCTCCTCGAACCGCTCGAAGAGAGTCAGGGCATCAGCCGCCGTCCCCGCGAATCCGGCCAGTACGGTGTCCTCATACAGTTTCCGGATCTTGGTGCTGCCGTGCTTCATTATCGTGTCGTTGAAGGTCACCTGGCCGTCACCGCCCAGGGCGGCCCGTCCGTCGCGCACCATACCCAGAATTGTCGTGGCACGGATAACCGTTGCAGCTCTCCTCATGACTTTCATCCCTCCGGGCGATACTCTTTGTCGGCCCGCGGGTGGGCCTGCCTGTATACCTGCTTCAATCTATCAGTGGTAAGGTGCGTATAAATCTGCGTCGTTGACAGGCTTTCGTGACCGAGCAGCTCCTGAACAGCACGAAGGTCTGCGCCGCCCTCAAGCAGATGGGTGGCGAACGTGTGCCGGATGACGTGTGGGCTCACCTTATCTTGTTCGGTTACGGTCCGCATGTAGCGGCGAACCATCCGCTGCACGCTCCGTCCGCTCAGCCGCGTGCCCGAGCGGTTGAGCCACAGCGCACCGGTAGTGGAATTCTCTCTCTTTCGCAGCAACTCTGCACGGGCGGCAAGATAGTCGTCAAGGGCTTCCAGCGCGGGCCCGCCGATGGGAGTGATGCGCTCCTTGCTGCCTTTGCCGGCAACGCGGGCCGTCCGATCGCGCCGATCCACATCCTCTACATTCAGTCCGACCAGTTCCGCCAGCCTCACACCGGTGCTGTAGAGAAACTCCAGTATGGCGCGGTCGCGCGCCACCAGGAAAGGATCCCCATCGGGTCTCTGAAGCGCGGCAGCCATCTCTTCGCGGCTGAAGAAAGAAGGTAACCGGTGAGATTTCCTGGGTGAATGCAATAGAGTGGCCGGGTCCTGTTCGATCACACCGGAATTGTGGAGGTAGCGGAAGAAGGCACGCAGGCTCGCCAGCTTCCTGGCAACTGTTCCCGAAGCATAACCACGGCGGCGCAGAGTCCCCAGAAAGGATCTGAGCAATGTGTGGTCGACATCGGCCGGCTCTGTCTCTCCACCGGTCTGGAACTTGACCCATGATGCGAACTGCCGTACGTCTTTCGCATAGGCCGTGATTGTGTGGGGAGAAAGCCCACGCACCGTGGCCATGTGCTCGGCGAAGAGACTCACGTGGTCTCGTATCGACTGATTCATTTCTTCGCTCCGCCGTGGATCTTACATCGATTCCGGATCAATAACGCTCTTGCAGCTAGAGCAGTAGAAATGGCGGCCTTCAGCCTTTGTGTCCCTCTCCACCAGCATGGGATAGCCGCATGTCGGGCAGGCTTCATTTACGGGGTGGTCCCATGTAGCGAATTTGCAGCTAGGGTAGTTGGTGCACCCGTAGAATATGCGCCCTTTGCGTGAGCGCTTCTCGGCCAGCGGCTGGCCGCAGTCGGGGCAATCCAGCCCGATCAGGAAAGGCCGCGTCCCCTTACAGGCGGGGTAGCGGCTGCAGGCCATGAACCGACCGTAACGGCCGCTCTTGACCACCATCTCCGACCCGCACTGCGGACACTCTACCTCTACCGCCGCCTGGACCGGCTCATCCCCATCGAGCGGTTTCGTATTCTTACAGTCAGGGAACCCGCTGCATGCCAAGAAGCGTCCCCGGCGACCCCACTTGATGACCATCGGCTGGCTGCACTGCTCACACAATTCTTCGGTCTGCTCCTGCAGTCCTTTCTTGATCTCTTTCAGTCTCGACTTTGCCTCCTCCAGGTCCTTGGAAAAAGGTTGATAGAACGACCGGAGCACGGAGATGTATTCGTCCTGCCCCGACTCGATCTTGTCCAGCTCATTCTCCATTTCCGCGGTGAATTCGACCTGGAAGATGTCGGGGAAAAGATCGATTAGCAGCTCGCTGACCTGGCGGCCCAGTTCGGTGGGCAGCAGGCTTTTGCGCTCGCGTTCGACGTAATTGCGGTCCAACAGCAGGGAGATGATCTGCGCATAGGTCGAGGGACGGCCGATACCATCCTGCTCCAGTTCCCTGACCAGGCTTGCCTCGGTGAAGCGTGGCGGCGGTTTGGTGAAGTGCTGCTCCCCCGACAGCTCCCCCAGAACGGCCTCGGCTCCCTCCTCGAGCCCGGCTGGCAGCGCCTCCTCACCCTCCTGGATACCGTTCTCATCGTCATATCCCTCCCTGTATACCGCCAGGTAGCCGGGGAAAGTCATAACAGATCCGGTAGACTTGAAAATGAAAGGTCCGCCGGTGGTA
>JAUVWC010000192.1 GCA_030604325.1 Candidatus Zixiibacteriota bacterium
GAAATACGGCGGATTCATTCCCGGTATCCGCCCGGGTAAGAAGACGGCGGAGTATGTGGAACGTGTTCTGGCCAGGGTCACCTTCCCCGGCGCTGTTGGGCTGGCCGCTCTGGCGGTGTTGCCCTACGCGCTGGTGAGATACTTCAACCTGAGTGTGTCCATGACCGACTTCTTTGGCGGCACCGGTCTGTTGATCATCGTGGGGGTGGCGCTCGACACGCTCCAGCAGATTGAATCCCATCTCATGATGCGTCACTACGAGGGTTTCACCAGGGCAGGGAAGATACGCGGGAGGGTCGGCCGTGGATAGGCCGGCACGAAAGACATCAGTGGCTAGCGAAGCCACGTCAGAGGTTAGTCCGGCGCGGCTGGTGGCCATCTTGCTCGGCCCGCCCGGTGCCGGAAAGGGTACCCATGCCGATCGCGTCGAGGCAGAATATGGTGTTCCCCACATAAGTACGGGAGACTTGCTGCGCGAACATATTGCCGGCGGTACCGAGCTCGGCCGGCAGGTATGCGGGTACATGGATCGGGGGGAACTGGTCCCCGACCAGCTCATCATTGATCTAGTCACCGAGCGTATCGGACAACCCGATGCAGCCGGAGGATTTCTGCTCGATGGCTTCCCCCGCACCATCCAGCAGGCGGTGGCTCTGGAGGAACTTCTGCAGGAGAAACAGACACCACTTGATGTGGTCGTCCTACTCGAGGTGGACGAAGAGCTGTTGATCGCCCGTATCAGTGGGCGCTACCTCTGTCGACAGTGCGGCGAGGACACGAATATCGCTGGATTGGACTCTCCTCCCGCGTCGTGTCCTTACTGCGGGGGAGAGCTGTACCAGAGAGCCGATGACCGGCTAGAGACGCTGGAAGAACGGCTCCAGATCTACCGCCAGCAAACCGCTCCCCTGGTAGAGTACTACAAGGGTGAGGGGCTTCTGCGGTGGGTAGATGGCGCAGGTAGTGTGGAAGAAGTCGCCGAACGACTCATCGAAGCGCTGGGGGCCGGGTAGGGTTGAGGCGGGAATGATCAACATTCGTTCGGTTGAGGAGATCGCGCTGCTGAGGGAAGCCGGTCGCCTGGTCGCCTTAGCGCACCAGGTGGCGCAGAAGTTGCTTATCCCTGGTATGCGGGGTGAGGTCATTGACAGGGAGGTGGATACCTTCATTCAGGACAACGGTGGCCGGTCTGCGTTCAAGGGATTCCATGGCTTTCCTGCCAGTGTGTGCCTGAGCCTGAACAACGAGGTTGTCCATGGCATTCCGGGCAAGAGGGTTCTCGAGGAAGGGGATGTTGTAAGCCTGGACATCGGCGTAGAGAAAGACGGCTACTACGGGGATTCCGCGTGGACTTATCTGGTAGGACGGGATCTGCAGGAAGCTTCGGAACTGCTGACCATGACCAACGAGAGCCTGATGAAAGGGATTGCCAAAGCGGTTGAAGGCAACCGACTCTTTGACATCAGCCACGCTGTTCAATCGTGGGTGGAAGAGCGGGGTTTCAGCGTGGTACGGGAGATGGTAGGCCACGGCATCGGCACCCAGATGCATGAGGAGCCGCAGATTCCGAACTTCGGTCCTCCCGGCAAAGGACCGCTGATCAAGGCGGGGATGGTTTTCGCTATCGAGCCGATGGTCAACCAGGGCACCCACGAGATCATAACACTTAAGGATGGGTGGACCGCGGTGACCCGGGATGGCAGTCTTTCGGCCCATTTCGAACACTGCATTGCGATAACTGACGGGCAGCCACAGATACTCACTCTCCCGTAGGGAGGGATAGACGTTCCGATTCGGAGGCGAATTTGGCGAAAGAAGAACCGATACTGGTTGAGGGTACGGTGCTGGAGCCGCTCCCCAACGCCACCTTCAGGGTGGAGTTGGACAACGGGCATGAGGTGCTGGCGCACATTTCGGGCAAGATGCGGATGCACTACATCCGGATTCTTCCCGGAGATCGGATCCAGGTGGAGCTTTCACCGTACGACCTCACCCGCGGCAGGATTATCTATCGGTACAAGTAGATAGCCTTTGTCCCGGAAGGAAACGGCCGAGGAGTGACCATGAAAGTACAGAGCTCGGTGAAGAAGATCTGCGAGCACTGCAAGATCGTGAAACGAAAAGGCGTTGTGCGGGTGATTTGCAGGAACCCCCGCCACAAGCAGCGCCAGGGCTAGAAATCGAAGAAAGACCTGAGGGAGTTACTGTATGGCTCGAATAGCCGGCGTCGATATCCCAAGAACAAAGCACGTCAGCATTGCGCTTACCTACATCTATGGGATAGGACGCAGCGCAGCTCTGCAGATATGTAAGGCGGCCGGTGTGCCGCCGGAGAAGAAGGTGGAAGAACTCACCCCTGAAGAGGTGGCCGCGATACGTGATGACATCCAGACCAACCATAAGGTCGAGGGCGCCCTGCGCGCCGAGGTGAACATGAACATCAAGCGGCTGATGGACATTGGTAGCTACCGGGGACTGCGTCATCGCCGGGGTTTACCGGTAAGGGGCCAGCGCACCCGCACCAATGCGCGCACGCGGAAAGGACCTCGAGGGAAGTTCGGCCGGCGCTAACTGGCGCTAACTGGCGGTCGTGTAGATACAAGGCGAGAAGGAGTAATTGGTGGCAAAGCAGGCCAAGAAAAAGGCAAAGGGGCGGAAAAAGACAAAGAAAACCGCCGAAGCGCATGGGATCGCTCATATCAAGGCGACCTTCAACAATACGAACATCACCATCACCAGTTTGGAGGGGGATGTCATTTGTTGGGCGACTCCCGGTACGGTTGGATTCAAAGGGAGCCGCAAGAGCACTCCCTTCGCGGCACAGATGGCCGCTGACAAGGTCGCCAAGGAAGCGATGGCCGCCGGCTTGAAGTCGGTGGAGGCCTGGGTCAAGGGTCTGGGATCGGGGCGCGAGTCCGCCGTCCGCTCCCTCCAGGCAGCGGGAATGGAGATCACCGCCATCAAAGACGTCACCCCCATACCCCACAACGGCTGCCGCCCTCCCAAGCGGCGCCGGGTCTGAGTCGGACAGGAGGATATAGAGAAGGATGGCCCGTTACACCGGTTCCGTCTGTAAGCTGTGCCGTCGCGAGGGGGTGAAGATCTTCCTCAAGGGAGAGCGGTGCCTGAGCGATAAGTGCTCAATCGAGCGGCGCAACTATCCGCCAGGCCAGCACGGTCCCAGCATGCGGCGGCGCAAGCCGAGCGACTATTCGATCCAGCTCCGTGAGAAGCAGAAAGTAAAGCGCATCTACGGGGTTCAGGAAGCCCAGTTCCGTAACTACTTCAAGAAGGCGGCACGCAGTAAAGGCACCACGGGTGATGTGCTGCTCAAGATGCTGGAGTCGCGGCTGGATAATGTCGTCTATCGTCTGGGGTTCGCCTCTTCCCGCCCCAGCGCCCGCCAGCTGGTACGGCATCGCCATTTCATGGTCAACGGCAGGATCTTGGACATCCCCTCCTACCTGGTAAAGGAGGGGGATGTGATCGAGGTGAAGGAACCTTCCCGCTCCCTCGATGTCATACAGGAGTCAATGAAGCATTTCGGCCGGCGCCGGGAGCCGAGCTGGCTAACACTCGACAAGGCGAAGATGGCCGGTCAGATCGTTTATGCGCCATCACGCTCTGACATAGATTTGGAAATCAACGAACAGCTCATCGTCGAGCTGTACTCGAGGTAGTCTGGACAGACAATAACTGCGATATACCGCACGGACTGAGGAGTACCCGCTAAATGAAGTGGAGAAACCTTACGATGCCGGAGGGCATTAAGTGGGACAGCAAAAGTTATTCGCGCACGTACGGGAAATTCACCGCCGGGCCCGTAGAACGCGGATTCGGGGTGACTCTTGGCAATTCGCTCCGCAGGGTGCTGCTTTCCAGCATCCAGGGTGCGGC
>JAUVWC010000087.1 GCA_030604325.1 Candidatus Zixiibacteriota bacterium
GGCACTCCACTTCGATGGCATGCCGCCGGAGGAGTTTGGCCACCTTGTGCAGATTGCCCGCAAAAGCGTAGGCCCATGGGCGGGTGCGGGTGGCGGAGGGAACGTAGAGGGTTCGGTTCTTGCCGGTCACCAGCTTCGGATCACTGCGGCCGCCTTCGGGCAGACGTTCCGATGCGTAGAACTCCACTTCGCCCGGGTACGCGCTCTGTTCCCAGTCGATGGTCACCTGATCGGAGGCCCGCTTCACGGTGCGTCGGCGGGCCTGCATGATCAGGCGACGCAGCTCCTGGGCATTGTCGGCGACGAAGCGGATCAGGCCCTCCTGACCCTCACGCTGTGAGGTAGCTTGCAGATCCAGGCTGCCGCCGGGGCACTCGTAGAGGAGGGCGACCATATTCTGGAAGCCGCTATACGAGTGCTGCTTGCGCAGCAGCGGGTCTGTGGTCCGCCAGTACCACTGCCCGGTTTCACTGTCCCGATCCGGCCCGGAGTAAAAGAAGAGCATGAGCCCCTGCGACTCCATATGTGCTTTCACCGCCTCGTACATGGGGCCGTTGGCGAAGGCGACCAGATCCCGGTCGGCGGCGGGATGCAGCGTGGCCTGATAGGTCAAGTTGTAGGGACGTGATCCACCATTGTGGGTATCAATGTGCACGTCGGGCCACCACCGCAGCAGCACATCCTCAACCACACTAGAAATCTCAGGGGTCTCCATGACCACATAGTCACGGTTCATGTCGTAGCCGAGGCTGTTGGCCCGGCTCGGCCGGGGCTGATGGTTGGCACCATCCGGGTTGATGCTGGGAATGATGAGCAGGTTCACCTTCTCCAGCAGGGGACGCAGCTCCCCCAGAGCCAGCTCCCTGATGAGCTGGAGGCCTCCCTCCCGTCCGGAGAGTTCTCCCCCGTGTACATTCTGCACGATGAATACGGTCGGCTTGCCGGAGAGCCACGCGGTGCCAGGTGTTGCGGCGGGCGGATCGCCCAGTATTACAAGAAATACCGTCCTGCCCTCCGCAGTGGTAGTCAGCTCCCGAATCAGCATGTTGTCGGTCCGGGACTGCACCTCGAACAGGAACTCGACCAGTTCCCTATGGTTGGTGTGTCGGCTCCAGTTCGCCCGCTCCGCTCCGGTCTGGGGCAGATCCTGCGCCCGGGCCGAACCGGCTACGGTCAGCAGCAGGAGCGCGGCCGCTCCCAGAAGGATATGAATCCGCCGCACAACAGGGTCGAATGTTTGGGTGGGCATGTGCCGCCTCCTTGTTCTTAGTGTTGTCTACTCTGCCGTGCGGATGAGCTCGATCATGTCGCGTACAGCCCGCTCCATGCCGACCATGATCGCCCGGCTCACTATCGAGTGCCCGATGTTTAGTTCCTCTACCTCGGGTATGGCCGCCACGGGCTGCACGTTGTGGTAGGTGAGTCCATGGCCGGCGCTCACCCCCAGTCCCAGCTTTACCGCCGCCTGGGCTCCCCGCTCCAGCTTCTCCAGCTCGATGGCCTCATCCACACCCCGCCTTGCTCCGGCATACCTACCGGTATGCAGCTCCACGAAATCGGCACTGGTCTGGACCGCTTCCTTGATCTGATCCATGTCGGGATCGATGAACAGACTGACGACGATGCCCGCCGCTTTCAGCGTCGAAACTACGGATGTAATCCGGCCGACGGAGGCCTTCACGTCGAGGCCACCCTCGGTGGTCACCTCCTCCCGCTTCTCTGGAACGAGGGTGACCATATCCGGCTTCACCCTCAGGGCGATATCTACCATCGCATCCATGGCCGCCATCTCCAGGTTCAGATGGCTGGTCACTGTCGCCCGGATAAGCTCCAGATCCCGATCCTGGATATGCCGCCGGTCCTCCCTGAGGTGACAGATGATCCCCTCCGCCCCTCCCAGGTCGGCCAGGAAGGCGGCCAGAACAGGGTCGGGCTCATTTGTTTTTCGGGCCTCCCGTACCGTCGCCACATGATCCACATTCACGCCTAATCTCGTCATTGTTACCTCCCGGGCCGGCGCAGCAACTGGTCCACCGTCACGAATCTAAAGCCGGCCTGCCGTGCCCTCGGTATCAACCGCCGCAGCACCTCCAGCGTGTTGGCGCGCGGATGGCCGATCATGATGACCGAGCCTTCTTCTCGAGCCAGATCGAGACAATGTCGGAACTGCTGCTCTATTACGACCGGATCATCCTCCGAGTCGAGAAATACGTCGCGGCGCGCCCAGGGGATACCGGCACGCTCCGCCTCGCTGCTGGCAATTGAGGACGGTGTAGTGTAGCTGTCGACGAAATAGAGGCCCCGCCTCCTGAGCGAAGCCATCAGAGCACGCATTACCGACAGCTGAGCGGTGGCCTTGGAACCCATATGGTTGCTCAACCCCCGCGCCACGGCAATCTCGTCCAGCGCTCTCCCGATAAGTCGGTCCACTTCCTCCTCCGGTGTGTCGGCATAGATAGCACCATTGCCCAGATCCCATCCCTCTACGGCTTCCGGTTCCATCGGCATGTGAATCAGCACCGGTATGCCCCGGCTGACTAGATAACGTGCCTGGCTCGGGCTGTAGGTGTAGCCCGGGATGACGGTCGCCGTCCACATAATGTCGAGGTTGGCAAAGTCGACCAGCACGTCCTGTGCCGTGGTTCCAAAGTCATCAATTATCAAACTGAGACTGCCGGCCTCGCGCATGTATCCAGAGTAGCGCTGCAGGAAGAACCGGTGGGTGCTGCGCCCCTCGTGGGCTACTTCGAGTTCGACCTGCGCATCGTTCAACTCAACACCGCGTACCACATCCCCTCCCGCTTCCTCCACTACCCTGGTCAGCTCCAGGTTCAGCACCTCCAGATGGAGATCGCCGGGAACCCTGAACTCGATCACCGTCAGCAACGAATCGCCCTCCGGGCTTCCGGGAGGGTAGACACTCACCCACGACTGTTGCATCCCCAGATCGAGGGCCCGTTGCCTGATGGCGCTTTCTACCTCCTCCTGCCATTGCAGGAGCGCCCCCTCGTCCGGCCCGCCCGAATCAGGTACTTCTCCCCTTCCCCCATTGAGCAGCTGAGACATCACCACAACTACAATCACTACCCCCGCCAGGCCCCCTATGACCCGCAGCATTACAGGCGCAAGCCTGGTTCTGCGCCGTGCCGGTCTCTGCCTGGAGCGCCGACCCTCTATCAGGGCGCGCTCCTCACGGCTGAGCCTGTGCCGGCCGGCAATATGCTGACGTCTGCGCCCCATTACGGCCTCACCCCATCGGCCAGCACATCCCGCCCCGAGAAGGCTTCGATGTGCCCGAAGGCGATGGGCAGATAGTCTACCAGGTCCCCCGCCAACAGGCTCCATTCACCCAGGTCGAGGGCCGCCAGATCGCCGGCAAGTGCGTGTAGATAGACGCCGAGGGCGGCGCTGCTGAAAGCGGGCAGGCCCTGTCCGAGCAACGCCGTCACCACTCCAGTGAGAACGTCCCCTGTACCGCCGGAGGCCATGCCGGGATTGCCCAGCGGGCAGAGCGCGGTCTGGCCTTCCGCATCAGCGATAATGGTAGGCACCCCCTTTAATACGGCGACGGCCTCGTATGCCCGCGCCAAGTCTACCGCCGCCCGCACCCTATCCTTCTGAATATTGCCGATGGATATCTTCAACAGGCGTGCCGCCTCCCCCGGATGCGGCGTGATCACGACCGGTCCGGCCCACTTCTTGCACAACTCGGGCCGGGCCGCCAGATGATTGAGCCCGTCGGCGTCGATCACGAGAGAAAGCTGGGGATCCTCCTGCTCCAGCACTTGGGCAAAGAAGTCCGCCGTCTCCTCCTCCATTCCCAACCCGGGACCGATGGCAACGGCGTCCGCCCACCTGTAGGCCTCCTTCAGTACGTCGGTTTCCACCGGCACAAACCGCCCGGCGCCGCCATCCGGCACCGGTATCACCATAACCTCGCTGCGCCCACCATGGGCGATGGCCAGCAGGCTCTCGGGGGCCGCAAGCCTCACCAGCCCGGCCCCGGCACGGTAGGCCGAGGCGGCCACCAGCTGGCCGGCCCCCATCATGCCGGCCGAACCCGCCACCGCCACCACCCGCCCATAGTGTCCCTTGTGCGAGTCGGAGGGTCGGGGGGGCAGCCTCAGCAGGGCCCATTGATGATCAAGCAACTCCAGGTGAATCCCCTCCCGCTCTACAGCCTCAGGCGGGATTCCTATGTCGACGACCCGAATACATCCTGCGTGCTCCCGTCCCGGATAGAGCAGGAGCCCGAGCTTCGGGTAGGCCATAGTAACAGTGACAGCGGCCAGCGGTGCCACTCCTGGGACCTGACCGTTGTCGGCGTTAACTCCCGACGGGATATCCACGGCTACGATCGGGCGTCCGCACAGGTTCATAGCTTCGATCAACGCATCGGTCGGGGCCTGGGGTGGGCCACTGACGCCGGTCCCCAGCAGTGCATCCACTACCGCGCAACCGGTACCCCACGCCCCTGCCAGCGCGCCAATGTCCATTGGCTCCGATCCTATCGGAAGCAGTTCCACCTCACCGGGAAGTCGGGGCCCCTCCTCCAGCAGGCGCTGCCAGTTCACGGCCGCATCGCCCGAGAGCTCATCGGGATCGGTGGCCAGCCAGACCTGTACCTTATGATTATCGCCGGCCAGCAATCGCGCCACGACGAGGCCATCCCCCCCATTGTTCCCCTTTCCGCACACGATGACGACCGGCCCGGCGTGCTCGGCGGCGAACTCCTTCACTGCTGCCGCAACTCCCGCTCCGGCTCGTTCCATCAGATCGAGTGAGGGAATGCCCAGCCCATCGATGGCTTTGCGGTCCGCGGCTTTCATTTCGGCTCTTGTTAGCAGTAACATGGAGTTCACTCCGGGGAATCGAGCAATATCGCCACTGCAGCTGCCACGCCGGACGTATGCGTGAGGCTGACGAGGATCCGCCCGCCGCCGGCATGGTCGGCCGCCTTACCGTGAAGCCTGATAGCGGGTGCTCCCAACTCGGTGCCGGTCACCTCAATGTCCCGGCGGTTCACCCCCATCTTGAAACCGGTACCGAGGCACTTGGCAACCGCTTCCTTGGCGGCGTAGCGCGCAGCATAGGCTTCCGCGGCAATTCCCCGGCGAGCTGCCTCCTGCTCGCCGGGCGTGAATACCCGATCTACGAAGGCAGGTCCCCACCGCTCCAGCGCCCTCGCCATCCGTTCCACCTCCAGCAGGTCGATGCCAACAGCACGGATGCTCATGACACATTCTCCACAATGTTAATCAGTTCCGCAATATCGTCTATCTCGTAGTCTGCACCCGAATCCTTCTTACTGAAAACATCTCCGTAGCGTGCGAAGGCGGTCCTTATTCCTAACTGGCCGGCACCCACCATATCACGCTCCACCCAGTCGCCCACCATCAAGGTCTCTGTCGCCTCCACCCCGAGCAGCTCCAGAGCCCTGAGGAAAGGAGCCGGGTCCGGCTTCACCTCTCCTGTGTCTTCAAATGTTACCACCACGTCGAATATGTGATGCAGCCCGAGGGTTACCAGACGCAGCCACGCCTCACGCCTCGGTGCATCGGTGACCACAGCCAGCCGAAGCCCGCGCTTGGCCAGCCGGACCAGGGTCAATTGTGCATGAGGGTAGAGGACCAGATGCGCCTCACGCGAACGCCGGTAGGCCAGTACGCCGGAGGCAAGGATCTTCCAGTCGATGGTCCCGATCTTCTGCTCAAGAAAATCATCAAATACCTGCTGATATTCGATCCCCTTTTCCCGGTAGACCTCTTCGATCCCCTCGATGGCCTTCTCCCGTGACATTTCCAGCCCTGCATCCACCATGGCATCAGCGGCGGCACGGACGGCCTCGTCCTTCATGCGCATGAAATCGATGAGTGTATTGTCGAGGTCGAATATGACAGCTCTGATCATTTATCCAACCGTACGTTGCTTCCCGCTACACCTCGGATTGACGGTGGCTGTACCCGCCCGGTAGGAGGGATCGACTCCACCCGTCACCGTGTAAAACCACCGCCGGTTCTCCTTCTTCGATTCTCCCAATCACCGTCAGCTGCCCTTCCCCTCCCAGCCCGGCGTCGGCGAGCGCCGGATGTTCTGGGGCCAGTGTGACGAGCAGTTCATACTCCTCGCCTGAATCGATGGCGAAGTAGACCGCATCCAGCCCGGCTTGCCCACCGCCAGGCCCCCCGGCACCCACCCCGTCCGTTTCCCGGGCCGACTCCGATCTCCTCGCCCGCCA
>JAUVWC010000303.1 GCA_030604325.1 Candidatus Zixiibacteriota bacterium
CAGTACGGTGGGGGGGATGCCGTATTCCTGGGCCAGGGCCGGGACTGATAGGCCGGACAACAGCATGCTCAGTAGTATGGAGAGGAATACTACGCGCAGTGCTGGGTTGGAAGAGTGCATATCGGCCCCGGTTCGGATAGTTCTGCTGCTCGAATCAGCCTGTCTCACGTACCATAGAGTAGGCCAACACTATGACTACGACAACCTTGTATACCTTGTCGAGGCCAACGGTTACTCTGAACGAGGTGATCCAGGAGGATTCGACATTCGTCAACGGGGAGAGTACGCCTCATCTCCCTCAGTAGGAAGCTGAGCGTGGGAAAAAATGCGCACAGGCAGTAAGAAGGTGCCCGGTCAGGCCGGGCGAGCGGATCGCCACGACCTGTATCAGAGGGCCGTGCAGAATCCCGAGGGGGATATCGAGTTCATCTGCGAGATCTTCCGCGAGGCGAGGGGCCGCGATCCACTGGTCCTCCGGGAGGATTTCTGCGGTACGGCCTATCTCTCATCCGAATGGGCCCGCGGCGATCCCCGCAGGCGGGCGATAGGTATCGACACGAGCGAGGAGACGCTGGCCTGGGCCCGTGAGCACAACCTTGAGCCGGCCGGCGAGGATGTGGCCCGGCGCGTCGAACTGGTCCAGGCCAGCGTGCTGGATGTGGCGGGGCCGAAGGTCGACCTGGTGTGCGCCATGAACTTCAGCTACTGCCTGCTGCCGAGTCGCGAAGAGCTGCAACGCTACTTCCGGCTGGTACGGCAGGTGCTTCACGACGATGGCATGTTCATCAGTGAACTCTACGGGGGGACCGAAGCGATCGTGGCCGGTGAGGAGGAGAGGGAGTGCGACGGCTTCACCTACCACTGGGAGCAGGAGTGCTATAATCCCATCACCCATGAAGGCGTCTGCCACATCCACTTCAGCTTCCCCGACGGCTCTCGCCTCGACCGCGCCTTCTCCTACGACTGGCGTCTATGGTCGATTCCCGAAGTACGAGAATGCCTGCTTGAGGCCGGATTCTCCGACATCCGCGTATTCTGGGAGCAGGTCGATGAGGAGGGCACGGGTACGGGCCAGTACCTGGAGACTACCGATGAAGAGAACCAGGAAACCTGGCTGGTCTATATCGTGGCCTCTGTCTGACCACAGGTCTTTATCACCTCGTCCATCTTGGTGGCAGCATGCTTATGGTCGAAGCGTTCTCCGAGGGCGCGGGCCCGCCCGCTCACGGTTTTTCTCAGATCCCTGTCCTTTAAAAGCCTGATGACGTGCTCGGCGAACTCGCGATAATCATCGGTGACGAACATCTCTTCACCATTTACCGGCCCGATACCGAAAGCTGCGAGCCTGGTTGAGACTATGGGAAGCCCGCAGGCGAGAGCTTCGAGCAGCTTCCCGCGGAACCCACCTCCGAGTTCGATAGGGGCCACGAAGACGTCGCTGTCCCAGTAAACCTTCCTCACGTCGGAGTGTGTGCCGCCCTGCCGGACGACGACGCGGTCGCTTCTCAGGGCGAGGAGTTCAGGGGGTGGGTCGAACCCGATGGCGTAGAACGTGGCATCTGGGACTTCGTTTGATATCCTTTCCCAGCAGTACGTCATGAAGTTCTGCACCGAGTCCACGTTGGGATGGTGCCTGAAGTTACCGAGGAAGAGTATGTTCTTCCTCTCCCATTGTTTTTCCGGAGCGGGTGTGTAGAAGTCGGTGTCGACGCCGTGCGGGACCACGCACGTTTTCCCTTTCAGCGCAGGTTCAAGATCGACAAGGGACTCCATGTCCTCGACGGTCAGAGCAAAGACGCGGTCTGCGCACCGATACATCTTGAACTCGTAGTCGAACAGCCTGCCCACGGTTTCTTTGCTGATGTTCTCTCCTTTGCTGATCCGCTGCCGGAAGGCACGTGTATAACACTCGTGAACGGAGATGATCGTCATGGTGCCGGCAGGAATGGACTGCCTGGCCCCTTCGAGGTACTGGCCCATCATCGAGTATTCGGCGAGGATTATGTCCGGGTGTTTGGCGAGAAGTGACCGGAAAGTCTCATCGAGCTGTGGATTGTATCCGCCGTCTCCCATAAGGAAGAAGGGGGGGCGTTTGAGCCTGGCTTCCAGCTCCTTGATTTCCGTTTCGCTCCTCTGCGGTGGAGGATCGATGAGGATGATCTCCTGGCAGTAGGGCTCGAGTCTCCTATCTTCGCGGTCTTCATCAGAGGTTGCGGGTGAGAGGACTGTTATCTCATAGCCCATACGGGAAAGGTTCTTTATCCGGTGATGGATCAGTATCGGTCCCCCGATGACACTTGCTCGAGGATAGACCTTTGGTATAACGAGCAGCTTCAAGTTTCGTTCTCCTCCGAAGTCGGCATCCTTCACTCTCCCGGTCGCCGGTCGGCCTGCGACGACAAGCAACGCGGCTGGCCGGAATGCATCGGCGCTTAAATGCCAG
>JAUVWC010000053.1 GCA_030604325.1 Candidatus Zixiibacteriota bacterium
CCATGCTCACCAGCGACATCATCAAGTCCCAGGTGGAGGGCATCGTTCGCGATTTCAAGGTGCTGGATATCAAGTACTACGAGACCATGGATGTGGCGATGATCATCGAGATGCCGTTGACAGGGGCTCTCTACGATGCGCTGCTGCCCGGGAGTGAGGGGGGGCCGGATCGCGGCCGCCACCCCGTCGCAGCCGCCGCCTTCCAGGGCCAGCGGAGCCATCAGTGGACTCATCGTGGATGCAACCGGCCTGGATGTCATGCCCGCCATGGCGCCCAAGATACTGGACGAAGAGGGCAGCGAGGTCTACGGCACCGCGAAGGTGCTGCGGCAGTTCGCGATGACACAGGGTGTGGTGGGCTACCACAACAACGTCCGGGGGGCGAGCCAGGATGAGCGGGTCGCCGGCAATCCCCTGGTGGTGAGAGCCCTGCGGGCGACAGGTCCGAACGGGTGCGACCTGGTGATTTCTTCCGCCGATGCCGCCCAGATCCGCCAGGCGGCCGGCAATTTACCTTTCCTGGATGAGTGCCGGGTTATGATCGTAATCGGAGCCGAGCAGTAGGCGGGACCGGCGTGGCCATGGAATCCAGAAGAGAGGAATGACCCGGAACCCCCCAAAATCATTTAAGGAGCGGCGAGATGAAGCCGATCAAGACACCCTTCACGGTTTCTGTGGCGTTCGTTATTACCGCAGTACTGCTGACAGCCTGTGCCGGCCGGATTCAGCAGCAGTCGGTACTGGACACCGCCGAGGCGCACTACCAGGCCGGTATGGAACTTCTGCGCCAGAAGAAGGTCGAGGAGGCGCGCGCCGAGTTCGAGTACGCCATTGGCCTGGACCGTGACTACGCTCCCGGTTACGAGGGGTTGGGCCTCTGTGAGCTGGAGTGGGGCAGGGGCAGGGAGGCGGAGCGCGAATTCAAGCGGTCGATCGGTAAGGACAAGAACTACGTTCCGGCCCACGTGGGGCTGGGGCGGGCTTACAACCTCCAGGACAGGCCGAGGCCCGCCATCAGGTCCTTCGAGGACGCCATCGAGATCGATCCCCGCTACGGTCCAGCTTACGACTACCTCGGCCAGACCCATGTCAAGCAGCGAGACTTTAATGCCGCGGTCGATGCCTACCGCCGCGGTATCTCCGCCCTGCCGGAAAACACGACATTGAACGACGGTTGGCAGCGGGTCAGCGAGGTGCAGCGGGCGACGATCGGGGTGCCCGACGAGTATATCGAGATTGCCCTCACCGAAGCCGTCGGCCGGGCAGAACTGGCCGTGCTGCTCAACGGGGAACTCGACCTGGAAGAGATCTTCGTCGGCCGACGCACACCGGAAGAACAGCGCTTTGTCCCACCGGGTCAGCAACGGGACCAGGCGCGGCGTGTGGCCGCACCCAACGACGTTTCCGCCGATCACTGGGCGCGCGTACACATCGAACAGGTGGTGAAGTTCGGGGCGATGGACCTCTTCCCGGACGGCTCATTCCGTCCCAACCAGGTCGTCACCCGTCTGGATATGGCCATGCTCATCCAGCGGGTCCTCGTCGAGGCATGGGACGATGAAAGCCTGAAATCGAAGTTCTTCGGCAGCGCCAGCCCCTTCCCGGATATTATGAACACCCACTTCTCCTTCAACGCCGTTATGCTGGCGACCACCCGGGGAATCATGGACGGCAAGCCGGATGGGACCTTCCTCCTGGAGGGAACGCTTCCCGGCCACGAGACGATACTTATTGTTCGTAACCTGAAGGGAGCTCTGAGGTAGCCGTGTTTCGTCTAAGACTGATGATTGCAGCCGCGCTGGTACTGGCCCTCGGGGCCTCTGCCAGCCAGGCGTCTGCCCAGCAGCAGATCCCTCAAGAGGGCAAAGAGGTAGTCATCACCGGCATCGGCTCCATCATTGCCGGAGATAAAGCCAAGGCCAGGGATGACGCCGTCGACAACGCACTCCGCAACGCGGTTCAACAGGTAGTGGGCACGCATGTGGAGAGCGAGACGCTGACCGATAACTTCATGCTGGTTGAAGACCGGATCTTGACCCAGACCACCGGCTATATATCGCGATACGAGGTCATCAATGAAATGGAGGAAAGCGATCAGATCACGGTTACTGTGCGCGCTGTCGTCAAGGAATCGGATCTGGTCAGCGATCTTGAGGCGATCGGGCTGCTGCTGGCCCAGAAAGACTACCCGCGCCTGCTGGTGTTAGTGGATGAACAGGTATTCGTGGACGAGGGAGGAGAGGAACGCGCTCCCACGACGATCGACAACCAGACTACGGCGACGGCGCTCATGGAGCTGCTCTCGCCCAATGGATTCCGCTTCGTCGATCCCGCCATTGTTCGTGCCAGCACCGAATCCAATGTCCTTATGTCCGCGTTGGAAGGGAATGCCGCCCTGGCGGTTCAGATAGGGCGCGACCACCAGGCGGAAGTAGTAGTGCTGGGCAAGACTGTCGCCAAGCGGGGTACGGCGGCCCAGCGGATGCTAGGCAGCATGGTCAGCATGCAGGCGTCCGTTAATCTGCAGGCGTATCGGGCTGATACGGGCGAGCATATCGCCGCCGCCCAGGAAACCCAGGCCCAGCTGGGGGGTGGGGCGATAGATGCCTCGCAGAGGGCGATTCGCCGGGCAATGGACAGGCTGGGTCCTCGCCTCGAGGAGATGATCCTGGAGGTATGGCGTCGAGAGGTTACCAGCGGCCAGGTTGTCGAATTGGTGATCATCAACGAGCTGGGATTCGCCGACGTCCGCAGCTTCGTGCAGCTTCTACCCTACTACGTACGCGGAGCCCAGGATGTGACCCGCAAGAGCTATGCCGCGCGTCTTGCCACGCTTGAACTTCGTTTCAGGGGGGGAGGCATGGCTCTGGCAGATGAACTCTCATCTAAAGTATGGGAGGAATTCGAGATAGAAATTATGGATGTGACCGCCAACCGGATCAGGGTCCGCGTAACTCCGAAGGAGGACAGGTGAAGGGCCACGGGACTCGCCGACGCAGAGTCTACATCGGGATAGCTACAGCTCTGGTAATGGCCGCTGGTGTCACCGCGGCCCTGGGGCAGGCGTGGGTCATCGCCAAGGTGAGTTTCTACATGGGGGAGGTGGGATTCAAGAAGGCTGGCACCGAAGAGTGGGGAGGTATGATGCTTAGTCAACCCCTCTTTACCAGCGATGCGGTCCGGACCGGGATGGAGTCACGCCTGGAAGTCAAGGTGGGAGAGGAAGGCGTAATCGTCCGCATAGATGAGAATGCCGAACTCGAGGTTTCCACACGCAGCCTCATGGAGTGGAAGGGAGCGGGGACCAAAGCCAACCTGAGGAGCGGGCGTTTGTGGTCCAATATCCGCCGGCTCGCCGCTGATCGCGAGAACCTGACCATCGAGACCCCGACTGTGCTGGCTGCGGTGAGGGGCACCGTTTTCCGTATCGATATCCCCAATGTGGCCACCACGATAATGCGGGTCTACCAGGGTGAGGTGGAGGTCCGCGACAACCCGGCCCCCCCCGGCGGAGGCATGCGGGAGGTAGGTCCTCCCCGCGAGGTCGCCCCTCCCAGGGAGGTGACCCCGCAGCAGTGGCTGGAGCTCGTATCGGCGAACCAGCAGCTGATTGTCACGCGAGGCGAACGTCCCCAGATTTCAGATTTCGATGTTGAAGAGGACGCATCGCTCGATTGGGTTCAGTGGAACAAAAAGCGGGATAAGGAACTGATTCCTCCCGAGAGCCCTCCGGAAGAGCCACCTGGAGAGGCAGAAGATCAACCCACAGGGCTGGCGGTTGATTTGCTGGTTGTGGGGCAGGAAGCTCCGAACTTCGCCATGAAGAAGATGGGAACCGTGGAGTATGTCTTTCTGCGTGACTATGCGGGTGAGCTGCGTATTGAGGCCCAGATGAGGGGGAACGAGCAGCAGGTGGTGGTACTCTCATTCTTCGCCACCTGGTGTAAACCATGCCCCAATGAGATGGCGGTGCTGACCGAGATGGCCAGGGAGTACCAGGACCGCGGCGTTCAGTTTTTCTTCGTGAACTTCGGCGAAAACGATAGGATGGCGGCCGCGTGGCTGGAGACGCATCCGGAGATCGAGGGGACAATACTGATGGACCCCTTCCTCACTACTGCTAAAAAATACGGGGTGGCAGTACTTCCACGGACGGTGGTGATAGACAAGAACAGAGTCGTCCGATTTATCGAGCAGGGCTATGATGAGGCACACTATCGAGCGGATGTTACCGCGGCGCTCGAGTCGATACTCAAGTTGGGCAATTAGCAGACCGGCTCTATCCATGGTAAGTAGCACGCGAGTATAAAGCACGCACGAGCTTGGACTTCAGAAAGTTGACTTCCTTTAACGAGACAGTAGTGCCCCTGCCCGATGAAGCCGCCACAATGGCGGCTGCTCGCCGGCTGGCGGCGGATTTCACCTCCGGCAGCGTCGTGGCGCTGGTGGGGCCGCTCGGGGCGGGAAAGACCACGTTCATAAAGGCGGTGGCGGCTGCACTCGGTGTGGCCGAAGAGGTCACATCTCCCAGTTTCGTGCGCATGCACATCTACACGGGAGACCTTCCCATCTATCACCTCGATCTGTATCGTGTTGAAGGCCCGGCCGAGTTCCTGGCCCTGGGTCTCGATGAGTGGCTGGACACTGACGGCGTCACATTGATCGAGTGGGCCGAGCGGGCGGCGGAACTGCTCCCCGTCCATACTATCACCGTCTCCCTGGATTATTCGGAAGACGCCCTCAGCCGAATCATGACCGTCACAGCCAGACCCCCCGGGCTGCTGAGACCGCAAGAGGTTTGAGTTAACAGGCTGTAATCAGACGGTCGATATCAAGATGACGGATCACTCTCCCCAAAACTCATCCCCCGCGAAGAAATCATCCGCCAAGAAAGATAAAACACCGAGGCATTCCTCCTCTAAAACTACATCCTCTAAAATTACATCTAGGACGAGATCTAAGGAAATAATCATATCCGCTCTGGAGACGGCGCAGCAGGAGATCGCCAAACTCTCGGCCCTGATCAGTGCTTCCCAGACCATCAATTCCACCCTGGAACTGGACGAGGTCCTCGACCGCATCCTCCTGACGGCCACCGAGAACGTGCGGGCGGACCGGGGGACGATATACCTGGTCGATGAACCGAACGGTGAGATCTGGTCGAAGGTCCTTCAGGGCGAGGAGAAGCTGGAGATACGCCTGCCGCTCGGCAGGGGCTGGCCGGCTATGTAGCCCAGACCGGAGAGGTCATCATCCTCGATGACGCCTATTCCGATCCCCGCTTCAATCGGGAGGTAGACAGGGAGAGCGGTTACCGCACGAAATCGATGCTCACCACTCCCATGCGCGACAAGGAGGGTAAGATCATCGGGGTGTTCCAGCTCCTCAACAAGGCGGACGACCTGTTCAACCAGGATGACGTCAGTTTCCTCGACGCGCTCTCGGCCCACGCGGCGATCGCCCTCGAGAACGCTTTCCTGCTGAAGGAGTCACTCGAGAAGAAGGAGCTGGAAAAGGAACTGGAGGTTGCAGGGGGAATACAGAAGCGGCTGCTGCCGGCAGACTCGCCCGATATCGAAGGTTTCGAGCTGCTGGGGCTCTGCTCGCCGTGCGAGGCGGTCGGCGGGGACAGCTACGACTTCATTGAGCTCGACGAAGGGCGGTGGCTGATCACGATAGCAGATGTTGTGGGTCACGGTGTTCCGGCGGCCATGTTGATGGCGAACCTCTATGCCACCCTGCGCAGTCACTCCCAGTACGGTCACGAGCTGACCTCAATGGTGGCCAGGGTCAACGATTTTATCCACCGTTCGACCAGCACCAGCCAGTTCATCACCATGTTCTGCGGGATCCTCGATCCGCAGACAGGTGAATTCACCTTCACCAATGCCGGGCACAACCCACCCTATGTCCTCCGCACGAATGCGGAACCTGACCAGACCCTCGAGACCATGGAAGAAGGGGGCATTCCCCTGGGAATGATGCCCTCGATGCCCTACAGCTCCGGGGCGGTCACCATGGAGAAGGGGGACATCCTCTTCCTGTTTACCGACGGGGTGACCGAGGTGATGAACGAGAAGGGGGAACTGCTGGGCGAGGAGGCCCTCGAGGAATGCCTGAAGCAGTCGGTGGGTCTCCCCCTGGCCAGCATCATTCACGAGGTCCAGGTGGAGGTCCGCTCCCACTCCGGAGACACTCCCTACGAAGACGATGTGACTATGGTAGGTATGCAGCGGTTGCCCTGAACGCCCACTCGATTGACACCCCTCGGTATGCCCAGCATATTTCCTCGGTCGGGCATATTGTTGAAAACACGATGATTCCGCATTGCCGGCGAGAGTGGCGGAACTGGTAGACGCGCAGGGTTTAGGACCCTGTGGGCTATCCCGTGGGGGTTCGAGTCCCCCCTCTCGCACCAGTGAGAAGTTTAGAAATGGCTTCGAGAGTCGAGAGCCGAGCCGTTTCCGCAGGGAAACAGGCGGCTTATTCAACGGAAAGGCCGAATTGGCCAGGAGTATTGACATCGATAACCTGAACGTAACCGTAAGCAAGACTTCGACCTGGCAGCGCTCTCTGCAGCTGGAGATCCCCCGCGAAGAGGTGGAATCGGAGGAGAAACGCCTCCTGAAGGCCTATCGGCAGAAGGTGAAGGTCGACGGGTTCCGCCAGGGGAAGGCTCCGGAGAACATCATCCTCCAGCGCCACGGTGACGACATCCGCGCCGAGGCCATTGAGGCGGTGCTGCCCCGGGCTCTAGGCAAGGCGCTGGAGGAGAACGAGATAGCCCCCATCATTCCACCCCGGGTGGAGAAGCTCGACTACGGAGAGACGGGTCCGCTCACCATACAGGCCACAGTTGAGATCATGCCCGAGTTCGAGGTGAAGGGCTATCATGGGTTAAAACTGGAGAAGCCGGTCCGCGAGATCACCGAGCAGGATGTTGAGGAAGCTCTGACCGGTCTGCAGGAGCGCACCGCCGAGCTGGTGCCGGTGGAGCGCCCGGCCGATTACGGCGACTACCTGGTGGCGGATATCCTGGAGTGCGACCAGGGGGGTACGCCGATCATCGGCAAGCGGGCGGCCAACCGCACACTGCATGTCGCCGGGGAGGGCGAAGGAGCCGAGGTGGGGCACCAGCTCGTTGGGGTTGAAAAGGGGGCCGACAGGCGGGTGGTGGTCGAACTGCCCGACGATGCTCCCGCTGCGGCCCAGCCGGGCGGCATGCAGCGTCAGGTGTTCCTGGTACAGGTCAGTGAGATCAAGGAGAAACATCTGCCAACCCTCGATGACGAGTACGCCCGGGCGCTTGGTGATTTCGAAGACCTGGACGATCTGCGTCACAAGGTGCGGGAGGATCTGAGGGAGAACGTGGAAGCAGAGGCCCGCCGCCAGATGACCGGCCAGGCGATCGACACTCTGATCCGCAAGAACGTGGTCGAGGTGCCCGAATCGCTCATCCGGCGTTACCTGGAGAGTGTCGTGCAGGATCATCGGCAGGCTGCCGGCGACCAGCCGATCGACGAAGAGGCGATCCGCCGGCAGTACCGCGGTCTGGCCCAGGTGCAGATGAAGTGGCAGCTGATCCAGATGCGCATCGCGGATCAGGAGGGGATCGAGGTCAGTGAGGAGGAAGTGCGGGAGCGGGTCGACAAATTCGCCGCGGGTTATGAACTCG
>JAUVWC010000013.1 GCA_030604325.1 Candidatus Zixiibacteriota bacterium
GACGTTCTTGGGACCGATCGGAGTCCAGGGGGGCGGTACCTCGTACTGGGTCTCCTGCCCGCCTTTCAGGCGGGCGAGCCGCAGTTGTGCGGCGAGCTGCTCAAAGGCCTCGGTGTATTTGCGATCGGGCAGGTTGGCACGTGGATAGGCTCGTTGGGCGTGCAGGAAGTGAAGAGAGGCCATGGCGTCACTGAAGGGAGGTGCTGTCTTCCTCGAACTCCCGGCTTCTGTTTCATCTACCTGATGCGGTGGAGACACCGTGAAGATCAACGCCACCCAGCACAATACGGCAAAGACGGCAACTACCGTTGCGGCTTTAATACGGCTGCACTTCACCGATTTCCCCCCTTTTCTCTCGGCAACGCTCATGGGCCCAATACCTATTGTACCAGCAATGCTTTGCGTGTAAAGACACGGCCACCGACCCGGAGCATGATAAGGGCAGCGCTCTGCTGATGGAAGTCCGGTCGGGCTGCATAGAGTACTCGCATTCCGTCGCGACAGGCCATCTTCAAGGTAATATCACCTCGAACCGATGTCACGCCGGCGAGGTATCACTTCAATCGCCTGCCTATACACGGCATGCACAATATTTACGGACCGGTAATCGGCGGCGAGATCATCGATATGCCGGTATTCAGATAACGTGGTGAGTTGGGCGAACTGCTGAACCAGCTGCCTACGGCTGGGGTGGACGATACCTCCGATAGGCGTTCACGAGGTCCTCGAGACGATTGCGGTTGAGGTCGCTCTCCTCGGCCATCATTGCCTCGATCTCCTCTACTGTCCTTGGAGCGCCCGCACTGAGCCGGACCAGCCCGTTCTCGGTGAAGGCATACGAGTCCTCGATGCGCACACCAATGTTCTGGTACTTGCGCAGGGCCGGGGCGATCTTTGCCCGCAGCGCCTCCGCCTCCGGCCCTTCGCCAATTCGCTCCAGCGCATCCGGTCTGACATAGATACCCGGCTCGATGGTAAAGCAGGAACCCGGCACGATGTTCTGCGGCATCGAATCGTGCACGACCAGCCCGATACCGTGCCCCAAACCGTGCATGTAGAAGAGAGAGACCTGGCTGCCTCTGCCTCCCGGCATCGTGGCTTCAGGTGATTCGATTAATCCCAGGCGTGTCAACCCTTCCGCCAGAACCCGGCGCGCGGCACGGGACAGATCGGCGTAGGGTGTGCCCTCCTTCTCGGCCAGCTTTGCGGCGGCCAAGTGCGCCGCCAGCACGATCTCGTAGATATCACGCTGCTCTCGCGTAAAGTGGCCGGAAACGGGAATGGTACGGGTCACGTCGGAGGTGTACCCACAGTACTCAGCTCCGATATCCATGACCATCACCTCCCCCGCCTGCATGAACCGGTCATCGACACTGTAGTGCAGGATCGTACTGTTCGGTCCCGAACCGACGATGCTGGAGAAGCCGGGCCGGCCGGCACCGTAACGCCGGAAGGTGTATTCGATCGCAGCCTGTACTTCGAACTCGTTCATCCCCGGCTCAGCGACACGCATTGCTTCGATATGCGCCAGCCGGGTAATGTCGGAAGCAACCTGCAACAGTTCTATCTCAGCGGCGGATTTGATAGCGCGCATATCCCGCATTGCGCGGCCCGCATTCACAAGCCGGATCCCTTCATATGCGCCCTGTGCGGCTCCCCGGCCGGAGAACCGTTCCATCTGCTCTACGATCGAACCTACCGCCTCATCCCCGGTCGGGCTCGATATAGATATCAATGCAGTCGGAGCCTCCCGGATCATCTCCCTAATAACAGTGTCGTAGTCCTTAACAGACCGGACCTCCATTCCTGTCCGGCTGCGCGCCCCCTCTTCATCTAGCCCGCCCGCTTCCCATATCCGGTCCGTAGGGCTACCGCCCCGCAGGAAGAGCACTTCCCGCGCTGTATCACCGATATGGAGCATGAGCAGCACGGCGCCCGGTTCCTCAATGCCCGTCAGATAATTGAAGTTGGGTTCCTGACGACCGCCGGGTGCCACGTCCGCCTTAAAGATATAGAGCCCATCCCCCAGCCTGGAGCGTAGCTCAGCACGCCGTCCTGCGTATTCTTCCGGCGGGATCTGGGCAGTGGCAATACTTCCTGCAGCCAGCCAGAGGAACGGGAGGAGGAGCACCACCGCGAGCCGGCTGCGATGTGCATTCCTGCGCCGGCCGGAGTCGCCTGTGGTATCGGATAGAGGTGTAATAACGGCAGTAGTTGTGAGCTTCTCCACGTCCATGGTTAAACCTTATCCAATGGTTGCGTGGCGCCCGCTTCATCCATAGCCCTTATCTCCCTCCTAAGAATCTTACCGATCAGGCTCTTGGGCAGCTCTTCGGCAAAGACGACCGATGCGGGAACCTTATATTTGGCCAATCCCTTGCTGCAGTGCTCGATCAGCTGCTTTTCGGTGACCTCATATCCCTCTTTGAGGACCACGTAGGCTTTTACCCTTTCCCCTGCGTAATCGTCCTTAATGCCGATCACCCCGCATTCCAGGATAGCCGGATGCTCATAGAGGACTTCTTCGACCTCGCGCGGGTAGATGTTGAAGCCACCCGAGATGATCATGTCCTTCATACGGTCCACAATGGCAAAGAAACCCTCGTCGTCCACCTGTGCCATATCTCCGGTGAAGAGCCATCCCTCCTGCAGCTGGCCGGCTGTCTCCTCCGGCATATTCCAGTAGCCCTGCATGACCTGGGGTCCCTTCACCGCAAGTTCGCCGACCACACCAACGCCCAGCTCCTTCTTCGTTCCCGGATCTACGACCGCCGCATCGGTGCCCGATACGGGGAGCCCGATGGCGCCGATCTTCCGTCGCCCGTAAATCGGGTTGGCATGGGTAACCGGGCTGGCCTCGCTCAGGCCGTATCCCTCCACCAGCCTGCCTCCGGTGATCTCTTCAAAGGTCTTCTGGACCTCCAGCGGCAGCGGTGCCGCTCCGCTCAGACAGGCCCGGATCGAAGAGAGATCGTACTTCGCCAGCTTCGGGTAAGTATTGATGGCCACATACATTGTCGGCACACCGGGGAAAAGCGTAACCCGATGTTTATGAATCTCCTTGAGTACCTGTCCTACATCGAACTTGGGAATCAGAATCACCGGGCTGGCGCAGGAGAAGGAGAAGTGGAGGCAGGTGGTCAAACCGTAGGAGTGAAAGAACGGCAGCGCGGCTAAGATTACCTCACCCTCGATCTGACAATCAGAAAGCCAGCCGTGAGTCTGTTTGACATTGGAGAGCAGGTTGCTATGGGTGAGTATCGCTCCTTTGCTGCGTCCGGTGGTGCCGCCCGTATAGAGGAGCATCGCCAGGTCTGAGGCAGCCACTTCCTCCGGCTCACCTCCACCCGGATCGGCGGCGGCAATCCGCTCGGTGAAGAAGGTGAAGCGGCCATCGGTCGGCACCTTCGCTTTATGACCCTGAAGCCTGGCTTTAACCGGATAGAGCAGTTTCAGAACCCCGGGCAGATAGTCGTTCACCTTGCACACTATGCAGTGTTCGAGGTCTGTTTCGCCCCATACTCTGTCCAGCTTCGGCACGAGCAGATTCAGCGCGATAGCCACCCGCGCCCCGGAATCCTTCATCTGGTAGGTCAGCTCCTTGTCGGTATAAAGCGGATTGGTTGGGACGACCGTGGCACCGATACGCAGGATGGCAAAATGTGCAGCGATATACTGGGGAAGGTTGGGAAGAACGATCGCCACCCGGTCCCCCTTCCCGATGCCAAGCTCACGCAGAACCGCCGCCAGCCGGGTGGTCATATCTCCTATCTCTCCAAATGTGAAGCTGCGCCCGAAGAAGGAGCAGGACGGCGAAGCGGAATGTTGTGAAACCGTGTCGTCAAACAATGTGTTAAGTGTTTCTTCTGAGGGAGTAAAATCCTTGGGGACTTCCGGCTCATACGCATCCAACCAGACGGGCTTCATATTATCCTCCCTGCCTGAGGGTAATCGGTCGACCAAGAACGCTCGCAATAATGGGTGCTACCGTTTCTACCATAACAGCGCGTACACGTCAACCCATAGCATCAGAAGAGGTATTGTTGATGGGCTCATCCGGCCCTTCAGGAAGGATCTCATACTCTGCGTCTTCGATGTCCCTGTCCCGCGTGCCGCCAACGTCTTTGCCTCCGACCGGACCTCGTCCTTGGGCCGGGGAGCCGGTACCCATAATTCGTATCTGGCGTGACACCTTTCTCATGAAATAGAGAAATGCCCAAAAGAGGATGATGAGGAGCAGGTACCTCAGCACTCCCTACTCCTCCTGCCTTTCCAGGGTTTGTTGCCGGATCCTGTAGGAGTTCTGATAGTGCTGCCTGGCGCGATCATACTCTCTGCGCCGGTCGTGCAGCATGCCCAGGTACCAGTGTGCTCGATAATTATCCGCATCCATTTCGATCAATTGTTCGAATAGCTCCATGGATTTCGCGTACTGGCCGGTCAAATTGTAGCTCTGGGCCAGGTAATAGAACGCCTCCTTGTGGTCCGATTGCAGAGAAAGAGTGCGTTCGAACTCCGGAATCCCTTTTGCATAGAGACCCTTCCGAAAGTAGACGAGCCCGAGGTTGAACCGGATGCGAGAATCCTCGGGGGCGACTTCGAGGGCTCGCTTGAATTCCCGTTCCGCTTCCTCAACGCGGCCGTGCTCCCCCAGCAATGCCCCCAGATTCGCCCGCACCTCAATATTACGCGGGTCCAGTTCCAGGGCCGTCCGCAATTCTTCAAGCGCTTTGTCGAACAGCCCCATGTTGTCATATATGAGCGCCAGGTTATTGCGCGCCTTCACGTGCATGGCATCCAATGCCAGCACATGCTGATAAGCTTCGACCGCGTCGTGCAGTCTCCTCAGCACGGTCATCTGCTTGCCCCGCTGGTAATACCATTCCAGGTCTTCTTCACCTTCCGGAGAGAACTCCTCCTCCTTCAGATCTGGAGCTGCCTCAATGGTCACAGATCCGGGGTCGTATGCCTCGACAGTACCTTCTGTTTCTTCGGTTTCTCGATCACCAGGGATCGTATCGGGCTTACCAGGCGTGCTCACGGGTCTGGTCGTTTCATCGAAAGAGAATGGCTGGGGGCGCTCCTCCTGTCGACCGCTGTCGTCCCAATCCGTTTCCATTCCTCCCTGCCGGTTTTTACCCACCTGGTCAAAACTCACGTCTAGCTCCGCTCCGCCGGTTCCCGGAATCCCCACTTAAGCTTGCTGCGAAGTACCTCGAAGAAGGGCAGACCCAACCCGGTCCGCACGAGTTTGTTCCATCTCCTGCCCCTCCGAACGATAAGGGTGTTTCCGTTTTCAATCAGCAGACGTTCCTGCCCATCACCGGTGACCTGGGCGCTACCGTGTTTGCTCATGACACTGAGATGGATCTCACTTTCGGCCGGCAGTACGATCGGGCGGGAAGCGAGCATGTGCGGGCAGATAGGAGCAACGATCAGGGCTTCCATCGTAGGCTCCACAATCGGGCCTCCGGCGGCGAGGGCGTAAGCGGTCGATCCTGTGGGGCTGGAAATGATCAACCCGTCGCCGGTGTAACGCTTGAGGAACTCTCCACCCACAACTGCATCGATGTCGATAACACGGGAGTATTCCCCCTTGTCTACGACGACATCGTTACTGACAATCATGGTGTGAACCTCACCGGAGGTGTGAATCTCCGTTTCCAGCGTCATACGTTCCTCGATTTCATACGTCCCCGCCACAAGCAGATCAAGTGCTTCGGCCAGGTGTTTAGGAGAGGTATCGGCGAGGAAACCGAGACTCCCCAAGTTTATTCCCAGTACCGGAAGCTGCCGCCCACCTGCATGGCGCAGGGCAGCCAGGATAGTGCCATCCCCCCCCATGGCCAGCAGGAAGTCGGCCTGATCTGCCATCTCTTCTTCGGCTACAACGGTGATTCCGGAGCGGTTCTCCAATTCTGGGAAATGCTCAGTAATCCTGGGGGAGATAAGAAGCTGGGCGCTGTTCGAAGCCGACCATTCCACAACACTCTGGAGTGAGCTCCCCAGCTCGGGTTTACGCAGGTTGGGGATAATCCCCAGTATCATCGAACGCCGCGAACTGGTTGGAGACCGGCCTTAACCTCTTTGAGGAAAGACTCGATACGGTGCGAGATGCTTTCCGGATCCAGCTCGAGCTCGAGCATGAGTTGATCGATCTGACCGTGGGTGACGAACGCATCAGGAAGACCCAGCGTGAGTGTCGACACTGATGTCCGTCCCGAATAACTGAGGAATTCGAGCACCGCCGTGCCAAATCCACCGCGTATGTTATTCTCTTCCACGGTGACTATCGCCCCTATTTCATCTGCCAGGCGGCCTATCAGCTCCTCATCGATAGGTTTCACGAAACGGGCGTTCACGGCGGTAGCCTCGATACCTTTCCGGCTCAAGCGTTCGACTGCCTTACGTACGTAACTCACCATCCTGCCCACCGCTAAAATGGCTACGTCACCGCCCTCCCTCAACACCTCCCCTACACCGATAGGGAGTTCCCTCGGTTCGGAATCGATCTCCACACCTTCGCCCACCGCACGGGGGTAACGCATGGCTATCGGCCCATCGTCATAGGTCAGACCGGTCCTGAGCATGAGCACCAATTCATTTTCGTCTTTGGGAACCATGATCACTATGTTCGGCACGCAGCGCAGATAGCTCAGGTCGAAGGCGCCGTGGTGGGTGGGGCCGTCGTCCCCGACGAGGCCGCCTCTATCCATGCAGAAGAAGACGTTCAGCTTCTGCAGAGCAACATCGTGAATGATCTGGTCGAAGGCGCGCTGGAGGAAAGTAGAGTAGATGGCACAGACCGGTTTCATGCCGTCGGCGGCCAATCCGGCGGCAAAGCAGACAGCGTGCGCCTCGGCAATGCCGACGTCGTAGAAGCGTTCGGGCATCTCTTTGGCCAGCATATCCAGCCCTGTACCAGGCGGCATAGCGGCGGTGATCCCCACTATCCGCCCGTCCCGCCTACACTCCTCGACAAGTGCCCTGCCGAACACCGACGTATAGGTGGAAGGGCCATCCCTCTTCTTCCACTCCCCCGTGATCTTGTCGAAAGCTCCGGTTCCGTGGAATGAAGTAGCATCCTTCTCGGCCGGTTCGAAGCCCTTACCCTTCTTGGTTTTAATGTGGAGCATCTTCGGACCTTTGAGATTCTTCAGATGGCACAGGTGCCGAACCAGCCCTTCTATGTCGTGCCCATCCACCGGTCCGAAGTAACGGATTCCCAGTCGTTCGAAGATGATGCCCGGAACAAGAAGGTTCTTCAGGCTCTCCTCCATCTTGTGACCTAACGACAGAGCCGGCCTCCCAACCGCCGGGACCTTGCGGATAATCTCCCAGAGCTGGTCCTTGACCTTGTTGTAGAGCGGATTGGAGATCGCCGTCGTGAAATACTCATGGATCGCCCCAACATTGGGCGCTATCGACATATCATTGTCATTCAAGATGATGAGCAAATCGCTGTCGGAAGCCCCTACGTTGTTCAGACCTTCGTAGGCCAGGCCGCCAGTCATCGCACCATCGCCGACCACAGCAATCACGCAATGGTCTTCCCCCCTGTGGTCGCGGGCGCGGGCGAAGCCGACGGCGGCTGATATGGCAGTGGAGGCATGACCGGCACCGAACGGATCATATTCGCTCTCCGTGCGGCTGGTATAGCCTGAGAGACCTCCATGCTGTCGGATAGTGGAGAAGTTATCCCTCCTGCCTGTCAAAAGCTTATGTACATAGGATTGGTGGCTGACGTCCCAGATGATCTTATCCCTGGGAGAGTCGAAGACGACATGCAGGGCGATGGTGAGTTCAACTATCCCCAGGTTGGGAGCGAGGTGCCCCCCTGTAACGCACAGCACTTCGATAAGGCGCTCGCGGATTTCCCAGGCGAGCTGTTCCAGTTCTTCCTGAGAGAGGGCTTTTAGATCTTCAGGTGACTGGATGGTGTTGAGAAGAGACATGTAACGGGAATCCTCCTCAAGGTAACCTCGACCGCTGCCGGCCAGATGTTGAGGCAGGTGTCAGTGTGAACAACATCACATAACACGATGGACGACGAAATCGGCCAGTAGTTCCAAAATGATAGTGTCGTGCCCGGGCAGTACCAATGCGTTTTTGGCGGCTTCGATCAATGTGACCGCTTGATCAATCGAGGACTGCAGGCCGTGAACCTTGGGATAGGTATTTTTCTCCCTGTCCTTATCCGCGCCCGACTTCTTACCCAATGTCTCGGTGCTGCCCGTCTCATCCAGGACATCGTCTACTATCTGGAAGGCGAGCCCGACCCTCTCCCCAAAATCCCGCAGCGTTGTGATCTCCTCCGCCGCTGCATCTCCCAGCCGGGCACCTGTAGTCAGACAGACGGTGATCAACGAACCGGTTTTATGGGAATGAATATATTCCAGGTCCTGTGGAGTAATATCCTTCCCCTCCAAAAGAATATCGGCTGCCTGCCCTCCGATCATACCGGCGGTACCTGTGGCGCGGGCGATCTCTGCCATCGACTCAGCAGTCAGGCACCGGCCGATCACCTCGAACGCCAAGGCGTATAAGGCATCACCGGCCAGCACAGCGATCCCCTCACCGTATGCCTTGTGGAGTGTGGGTTTACCTCGTCGCAGGTCGTCATCATCCATGCAGGGAAGATCGTCGTGAATGAGGCTGTAGGTGTGAATGAGTTCAATGCCGCAGGCCAGGTCGAGCAGTGCCGCCTCGTCGGCCCCAAACACCTTCCCTGAAGCCAGGACAAGTGCCGGCCGAAACCGTTTACCCCCGGCGAACACACTGTAGCGCATCGCCTCGTGGATGATATTCGGACGCTCCTCCTTAACGGGCATGACTCTGTTCAGGTGATCGTCGCAGCGCTGCTGGACAGTTTTGAGGTACTCGGTTATCTGCATAGCGTTGGTTGGTGCGCTTCAGTCTTCCCTGCCCGCTTTGTAGTCCTCGGAGATCACCGTGCCGTCCTCGGCAGCTTCCAGCAGTACCTGCACCCGCTGTTTTGCCTCTTCGAGCTGGACCTGGCACACCTTGGCAAGCTGGATCCCTTCTTCGAAAAGAAGGAGCGACGTCTCCAGCGGAGCCTCCCCTTCCTCCAGCTGCTGTACTATTTCCTCCAGACGCTCGATTCGCCCCTCGAAAGAGGCCGGAACCTCGAATTTATCCTCCGCCGAACTCATCCCCATCCTTCTCCTCGCCAATAAGGTCTCTTTCTGCGCCAGCCATCACCTCCAGCCCTGGTCGTGTCCCCTCCACCCTAACGTCGGCTATCCCTTTTCGCAAATACACCTCCAGGTCATCTCCCTGACTCAATTCCCCGGCGTCCCTCACCACCGGGCCGCCGCCGGGCAGGCGCGTAATAGCGTAGCCCCTGTCCAAAACCGCCATTGGCCCCAGGGCATTGATTGTACGCTGCAACTGCTCGAGACGGGAGCAATCCCTCTCCAGATCCATTCCCATTTCAGAAGCAAGGTGGTCCCTGACCTCGCGCAGACGAGTGCCGGACGTTTCCATGCGATATCGCAAGCCTACCGGTAGTAGGCGCAGCGCCTCATCCAGCCGTTGGGTCGCTTCCCTGAGGCGTTGCCGCATCTGCTGAAATCCGTGCGCCTTACTGAACCACTCCACACGCTCCCCGAGGTTCTGTAGACGGATCCGCAGGAAACGTGCCGCACGATTACTCTGATCCACGATCCGCAGCACCCAGTCCTGCCTTGGCCAGGCTACCAGCTCGGCAGCAGAGCTCGGAGTGGGCATCCGCCGGTCGGCCACCCAGTCGCTGATCGTCCAGTCCACCTCATGGCCGACAGCAGATATTACAGGCAGCCGGCACGCCGCAATCGCCCTGGCTACAACCTCTTCGTTGAAAGGCCACAGATCTTCCAGAGACCCGCCACCCCGTGTAACAACAATGCAGTCCAGACCGGGAATCCACTGCAGCGACTCCAGCGCAGCCACGATTTCCTGGGCCGCCTCCTCTCCCTGAACGCGGGCGGGGGCGATGATGATTCTCACCGCCGGATTACGGCGCCCTGTGATATCGAGGAAATCTTGAAGAGCCGCCGCCTGGAGGCTGGTGACGACTCCTACGTAGAAGGGAAACTCCGGCACAGGCTGCTTCCTCTCCGGGGCAAACAGCCCTTCCTTCTCCAGTTTCTCTTTGAGCTGCTGGAAGGCTAGCTCCAGTTCTCCGATGCCTGCCGGTTTCACCTGCCGGATGACGAGCTGGTACCGGCCCCGTTGCGGGTAGAGCGTTACATCCGCCTGGGCGACAACGTTCATACCGTCGGCCAGTTCGAACCGCAGGGAGGAGATCGTCTCCTCCCAGACTACGACTCTGGCCTCAGCATGGGCGTCTTTGATGGTGCCGTATACCCGTGTCCGGCCGCCGGATCGATAGTACTTGATCCCGCTCAACTCTCCCTCCACCCATACCGTGCCGATTTCCTCATCGAGGAGATCACGCACCCACCGGTTCAGTTGTTCAATGGTCAGGATCTGGCTCACAGAATCCGC
>JAUVWC010000276.1 GCA_030604325.1 Candidatus Zixiibacteriota bacterium
CCGCTTACGGGCAGCAGCCTCTCTCGAGACAGCGATCGATCGCGGATCTTCTCAGAGGCCGTGGTGGTGGCGCGGACAGATCCTGTTGTCGCGGGGTTCTATCACCGATGCCGGCTTTCACCTCCGCTGGCGGAGGACCGTGCAGACCGTACTCGAGTCGTGGATTCCGCACCGGCAGGATGAGAGGCGGCTCGTGGAGATGAAACTGCGTTCCAGAAGTAGTGGCAGGGTACGCTGGCTGGGTGCGCTGCGCAGGGAGAGCGGGCCCGGGGGTAGCGCTTCCAGGGGTATCTGGCTGCAGGCTGAGCACACGAACCCTAAGTGGAGGGTCTATATACGGGGAACCTTCTCTCTACCGGTAGCGGGACTTCCCCTCTACTGGTTTGAACCTGGACCGATATACGGTTGGCACCTGCGGGTAGAGAGGCAGTGCGGCATCCGTCTTTTGCTTGGAGCGAGCAGCCGCCCGGAAGGATGGCACCTGCAAATAATCGCAGGAGATCGTGGATTGGCGGGGTTCAAAATAGCCTGGTGTTCCTTTAAGTAGTGCTGCGTCGGGCCTACATCCGATCTTTCTATCAGACCGGTGCTTGGTGCTGAGGGGCCAGCTTGCCACCTCCGGCTGTGATCCGTTAGTTTGCGAACATTTGTTGCACTGCGTATATAGCTAGTGTCCATCCGGAAATGGCGCACCATCTCCAGATGGAGTCTGATAGAAGGGCCGTGGCTGTCGATTAATGGGGTTAGGGGAGCCTTGTGACTGAACAACCCGTTCCGAAACAGACGCCGCTTTACGATACTCATGTCGCCCTGGGCGCCAAGATCGTAGACTTTCACGGATTCGCTATGCCCGTGCAGTACAGCAGCATCCACGAGGAGCATCGCCGGGTTCGGTCAGCAGTGGGGCTCTTCGACATAAGCCACATGGGTGAATTCGAGATATGGGGCAGCGAGGCTTACGACTATGTCCAGAAGATGGTCACCAACGATGTGGCCGCTCTAAAGACATTCCAGGTCCAGTACACCGGTCTCTGCTACGAGCACGGGGGTCTGGTGGATGACCTCACTCTCTATCGCTTTCCAGACCATTACATGCTGGTGGTAAACGCCTCCAATATCCGTAAGGATTTTGAGTGGCTGCAGCAGCGCCTCTTCGAAGGGGTCCAGCTGCGGGACCGCAGCGACGAGATTGGGCTTCTGGCGCTGCAGGGACCCGAGGCGGAAGCGGTCCTGCAACCGCTGACCGAGATCGACCTGAGCAGGATAAGTTACTACTGGTTCACATCCGGATCGGTAGCCGGTGTCCCCACCATCATCTCCCGCACTGGATACACGGGAGAGGACGGCTTCGAACTCTATATAGAGGCGGGCGAGGATATCAAGAAGGTTTGGGACTCCCTTTTGGAAGCAGGTGCCGGGGCAGGTATCCTGCCGGTCGGCCTGGGAGCGCGGGATACCTTAAGGCTGGAGGTGGGATACAACCTTTACGGTACCGACATCTGGGAGGAGACAAATCCGCTGGAAGCACGGATGGGATGGACGGTCAAGATGAATAAGGGGGACTTTGTGGGATGCGAGGCGCTTGCCCGACAGATGGAGGAAGGTCTCAAGCGGCGATTGGTCGGACTCGAACTGGAGGGACGGGCCTTTCCCCGCCAGAGTTACCCGGTGATGCACGGAGATGCGGAGGTTGGACGGGTTACCAGTGGTACCGTGGGACCTTCGGTACATGCGCCGATTGCTCTGGCCTACGTCCCGAACGAGCTTAGCGAGAATGGGACCCGGCTTGCCGTCGACTGCCGTGGCAGGTTTGCCGTGGCTATTGTGGTCGAGCTTCCGTTTTACAAAGGCGGCAGCCGCAAGTGAGGCCGCGTCGGCCCCGAGGCTTTTGATATGGAGGTCCGGGTCTACTTTACGCCATCGGAGCTGAGAGAGGAGGCGGTTAGAGGCCGTACCGTTATCGTTCTCGACGTATTGCGGGCTTCGACAACGATCACCACCGCCCTTCACAATGGCGCACGGGGGATCATACCTGTGGAGAGCCTTGAGGCGGCCACGGAGATAGTAGTCAAGCTCGGCGTGGAGGGTGTGCTACTCTGTGCTGAGCGCGATGTGCACCAGGTTGAGGGCTGTGATCTGGGAAATTCTCCCGCCGAATACGTCCCCGAACGGGTCAGGGGGAGGCTGATCGTACTGGCTACCACCAACGGTTCCGGAGCGGTCCTGAGCACGCGCGGAGCAAAGCGTATTGTCATCGGCAGCTATGTGAACGCCGGGCGGGTAGTTGAGGTGCTGGGGAAGGAGAAGGAGGCCGTCCTGCTGTGTGCCGGCAACAACGGCGGTTTCGCCCTCGAGGACGCGGCTTGTGCCGGCTTCCTGCTCCGCCGGCTGGTTGATGAAACGGGGCAGGAGATCCTCCCCTTGAATGATGGAGCCTGGGTGGCGCTCGAGCTGGGAAAGCGCGCTACCAGGAATCCCCTGCGCCTGTTGCGCCGGGCAGTGCACGGGCGATACCTCGAGGGGGAAGGGTTTGGGGAGGATCTGGCGCTCTGTGCCGCCGTAGATGCCAGGCCGATACTTCCCGTGCTGCGGGATCGTATGATCGTCCGTTCGGATTAACTTAGTGCACCGCTCCGTAATTACGGTGATGTATCGAGAGCGCCGAGGCGTCTGGCCAGCAAAGCACGAGGAGGAGGGATAGAGGTAACAGATGAGCAGAACGGTTAGCAGGAGACGCCGATCGAAGCGATCGACACAGCGTCGGCAGGAAG
>JAUVWC010000293.1 GCA_030604325.1 Candidatus Zixiibacteriota bacterium
GCTGGAAGGACGCAGTATCAAAGTCCCTTCCTGGTACCTCGACATGTCGATGATACGGGAATACTGGGGCGCCAACCGCCGCTACCACCACACAGCTCCTATCAATATGGTTTATTCGTTATACGAAGGGCTTCGTCTGGTACTGGAGGAAGGGTTGGAGAAGCGTTGGGAGAGGCACCGGCGGAATGCGGTGGCACTATGGGAGGGTCTGCAGGCCCTGGGGTGGAAGCCTTTTGTTGAGGAGGAGTTCCGTCTGACACCCCTTACGACGGCAGAGCCCCCTGAGGGCGTCGATGAGAAAGCCGTGCGGGCACGGCTCCTGGCCGACCACAACATCGAAATCGGTGGTGGGCTGGGTCCGCTCGCCGGCAAAGTGGTCCGGATCGGGCTGATGGGTACTTCCAGCACCACCGAGAACCTGCTACGCTTCCTGGAAGCGGTAGAGGACATTACAGGCGCCCCGGCAGGCCGGGGTGTGGATGCGGCGGAGGCGGCACTCGCGTCCTAGAGCAAGGAATGCTCGTGACCGCAAAACCCTACTTTTCAAAAATCCTCGTTGCCAACCGTGGCGAAATAGCGATCCGTGTCTTCAGAACCTGCCACGAATCAGGTATCGGTACAGTCGCTGTTTACAGCGAAGCGGATCGCACGGCGCCGCATGTCTCCGCCGCTCAGCAGGCCTACCCGATCGGACCAGCTCCGGCACGACAGTCGTACCTGGTCACTGAAAACATCATCGAAGCGGCGCAAAAGAGCGGGGCGGAGGCTATACACCCGGGCTATGGGTTCCTGGCGGAGAATGCCGATTTCGCCGAGGCGGTTCAGGATGCCGGACTGACCTGGATAGGTCCTCCGCCCGATTCGATGCGACTCCTGGGTGACAAAACAGCCGCACGTAAGGTAGCCGCAGCCCACGATGTGCCTATTGTGCCCGGAACACCTGAGCCTGTCGGCGATCTGGCCGCAGCGGCTGCAGCCGGTAAAGAGATCGGCTACCCGATTATATTGAAGGCAGTGGCTGGTGGTGGGGGGAAGGGGATGCGCGTCGTCGAGAGCCCCGAGGAGTTGGAGGGCGCACTGAAAATGGCTCGTTCCGAGGCCCGATCGGCCTTCGGTGATGAGTCGGTCTATGTTGAAAAGTATCTGTCGCACCCGCGTCATGTGGAAATACAGGTGATGGCGGATACGCACGGTAATTGTGTCTGGTTGGGCGAGCGAGAATGCAGCGTCCAGCGCCGTCACCAGAAGATCATCGAGGAGACCCCGAGCCCCATCCTAACTCCTGAGCTGCGCCGGGAGATGGGTGAGGCGGCCGTCCGCTTGGCAGAGGCCGCAAGCTACAGCGGGGCGGGAACGGTCGAGTTCCTCCTGGAGGCAGATCGCTATTACTTCCTCGAGGTTAATACCCGCCTGCAGGTGGAGCATCCCGTGACGGAGATGGTAACGGGGCGCGACCTGGTGCTCGACCTGCTTTGCGTAGCCGCCGGGCTGCCTCTCGGCTATGAACAGCGGGACGTACAGCCCCAGGGCAGCGCTATCGAGGTCCGCATCTATGCCGAGGACCCAGATAACAACTTCTTCCCCTCACCGGGATACATCGAATACATCAACGCACCTTCAGGCCCCGGCATAAGGCACGATTGTGGAATCGATGTCGGCAGTGAGGTAACCCTACACTATGATCCGTTGATCGCCAAGCTGGTGGCCTGGGCCCCGGATCGCGCCAGGGCCATCAGTCGCATCAGGCGCGCGCTAGAAGAATACCAGATCATAGGTGTGACGACGATATTGCCTTTCTTGCGTGAACTGTTGTCCTACGAACCATTCCAAAGCGGCGCCTACGATACCAACATCGTGTCACAGATGGTGGAGGAGAGAAAACGTCATATCGCCGGCCGTGAGATATCAGGTCCCTCCGGCGAGGGAGAGAGGTACGCCTTTATCGCGGCTGTGGCGGCAGCCATTTTCCACACCTCTAAGAGTGAAGGATTTATTACCGGAAGGGGAGTGGACACTCAGAGTAAGGGGCACACCAGCCGATGGGTATCAGAGGGAAGGGAGCTGCGCCAGTGGCAGGAGTAGCCTGGGTAATCACTCTAGGTGGGCAGACCTTTGAGATTACCCTCACCAGGGCGTCGGAGGACGGGGTTTATCTCCTGCAGGTTTCCGGGCAGGGGGAACATTCCGGCGAAATCCCTGTTTCATTGCGTCACGTGCACGGCGACAAGTACTTGATCACTATGGGTAACCAGAGCGATCCCGTTTTTTTGAGTCGAGTTCCGGAGGGATATAAAGCCGTGATGTATGGCTACGAGTTCACGGCCCAGGTGGAGGAAGCCCGCCAGTATCATCTAAGGCATGAGATGGTTGGGCTAGGGGCGGGCGCTGGACCATCGGAAGTAGTCGCACCCATGCCGGGCCTGGTACTGGCGGTGGAAGTAGCAGAGGGGCAGGAAGTTACTGCAGGGCAGGGGGTGGTGGTTGTTGAATCGATGAAGATGGAGAATGAGATAAAGTCCACCATGGGGGGTATCGTCGAGAAAGTGATGGTGGAAACCGGGCAGGTCGTCGACAAGGGAGAGA
>JAUVWC010000244.1 GCA_030604325.1 Candidatus Zixiibacteriota bacterium
AGTCACCCAGCGAGCCCCGCTCCCGCTGGGCAATGGCCTGTTCGACCCGCGCCGCGGCATCTTCGGCGTACTCGGCCACCATCTGGTCCCTAATATCCATATCCATCCCGCGGCCGGGGCCGAGGGTGAGCCCCGCTACCAGCCCCAGGGCTACCGCCAGTGCTGTGGCAATCAGATAGAAACCGACTGTCTTGGCTCCGATGCGCCCGAGTTTGCGCAGATTGCCCAGGCTGGCGGTACCCACGATCAGCGATGCCATGATGAGGGGCACCACGACCATAACCAGCAGGTTAATGAAGGCATCTCCCAGAGGCTTGATGGCGATGGCGATATTACCGAGAGGACGGCCGAGCAGTGCTCCCAGCACCAATGCCCACAAAATCTGGGTATGCAGCTTCATGCCCCGAATACGGCCCCAGAGGGATTTTCGTTCGGAGACCACTCCGGGTGCCTTTTGCGGTGTGTCGGATGTCATCGATCACGCCCTTCTAACTGCGAGTTCGATATAAAAGTATGGTGACCTTCCTAGCACAGCACCTTCTATCCCGCAAGGGGAAAGTCTTGAATAGAAGCTATCTCCTTTCTCCATCCTTCCTGCGTGCAGTCGGGTGCTTTACCAGTTATCCTTTTATGCCGCCCGGAGAAGCGTCCTGTTCCCATCCGGGACTTGTTCTTTAGATTGCGAGCCTGGCGTATGCTGGCGAGCATATCCCGAAAGATATCTTGAGCCTATCCGTACGGAATCGATCCTCACGGCACTCATGCAGGAGTTGTTAGATGATCCAGGCCATCGGCATTCTCACCGGCGGGGGCGACGCTCCCGGGCTCAATGCGGCCATCCGTGCTGTTACCAAGAGCGCCTTTCTGCACCACCGCTGGCAGGTAGTCGGAATAGAACAGGGTTACGAAGGCCTGATGGATCCTGTCCAGACAGAACCGCTCAATGCGGCCTCCGTCCGGGGGATCCTGCCCAAGGGAGGTACCATTCTTCACAGCAGCAGCCGGGGCGACCCCTACCAGTGGCCTGAAGAGGATGCAGATGGCAACAGGATCTACAGAGATCGCCATAAGGAGATTCTCCGTAACGCCGATAGGCTGGGACTGGACGGGCTCATCTGCATCGGCGGTGACGGAACACTCAGCGTGGCGAAGCGCCTCTCGGATGAAGGTCTTGCGGTTATTGGAATACCGAAAACGATCGACAACGATCTGCCTCATACCGACTACACCTTCGGGTTCAATACAGCGCTGACTACTGCCACCGAGGCCCTCGACAAACTCCACACCACCGCCGAATCCCACGACCGCGGAATGGTCGTCGAGGTAATGGGGCGCTATGCAGGCTGGATCGCGCTGGAATCCGCCATCGCCGGCGGCGCCGATGTGGCGCTGATTCCCGAGATTCCCTTCGAAATGGAGCCGGTTTTCGACAAGATACGAAGTCGGATGGCGGGAGGGAGACTGTTCAGCCTGGTGGTGGTAGGTGAGGGAGCGACACCGGCCGGCAGAAAACATATCGTGCAAGAAACCTCCAATGAAACGGGGTGCCAGGAACGCTTGGGTGGGATCGGTGAGTGGGTAACCAACCAGCTGGAAGAGGAGTTCGACGTCTCCACCCGCTGTGTGGTCTTGGGACACCTTCAGCGCGGAGGCTCACCCACGGCATTCGATCGGATTCTAGCAACCCGCTTCGGGGTGAAAGCGGTCACGGCGCTGGAGAATGGACTGAGCGCCCATATGGTCTGTGCACGTGGCAAGGAAATAACGACGGTCCCGCTGGAGGAGGTAACGGGGAACCTGAAGACCATTCCTCCTCACGGACATATGACAGTGACGGCAGAGAAGCTGGGCATCTGCCTCGGCCGCCCACTGCCCGCTTGATACTATGGACAGGCGTCCGGATGCCAGAGCCCTCTCTGGGCGAGGCGGGCTTCTTCGCCGGCCCGGTCGAGACGCTGCCACCAGCGCAAAGCGTCGCTGTAGGGGATGAAAACGGCATACCCCTCCCGCAGAATGATCTCATTCAGCATACGGCATTCGCCGTCCCACAGGTAGGCGAGGGTGCGGCCGTAGTGGTCGAACTGCACCTCATCATACTCCAGGTGCAGGCGCCATCCGGCTTCTTCCACCAGGACAAGCAGGAAGGCCGTTGCCTCCGGCCCGTAGCACTCGGAGATACCGTCTCCGAAACCCATCTCCGGGGCGTCAATCCCCAGCAGGCGGACGCGCCGCCCATCGGCGAGGACCAGAGTATCGCCGTCTATAACGCGATCTACCTGCTGCCAATCATCGACAGCGGTGGGTCGGGTGCAGGTGGGAAGGAGGAGAAGCGCCGCAGCGAGAAATCCAAGCCGTCGACTGTTCACTGCCACGACCACTCGAGCGACATAAGCCACTCGCGCGGGGGAGACAGGTTGCGTTCGATCTCCGTGTAGTAGTACTCGGTGAGATTGCGTCCCTGCACGATAATCCTCACCCCTTTCAGCTGAACCGAGAAACGGCCGTCCAACCGGTAAAGGGGGATGCGGCGGTCGTAGGCATACATCGCCGTTCGATCCACGGTTGCCCCGTACAGCCAGTCCGCAGCAAGACTCCACCACCTACCCATTACCTCCACCGTCACACTGCCCCGCCGGGGTCGGCGGTAGGCCAGCCGTCTGCCCTCTTTCAGATCACGGGTCGAAAGCCAGAGATAGGAGGCCGCCCCGCGGAGCCACCCTGAGGGGAGTGCGGCCTGTACGCCGACCTCCGCTCCCTGCAGGCGGGCCCTGTACAGGTTGCAGAACTGTATATTTCCGTCAGGTAGAAGGGCTCCTTCGATCATCGAGGAGTACCGGTTATAGAATATTGATCCTTCCACCCGCACCACCGGAAGAGGCATCCAGCTTCCGCCTGCTTCCCCACTCCATGCAGTCTTCGGTTCCAGCTCCAGGTTCGGAATCACCTGGAAACCGGTGGTCGCTATCGAGGCGAACATCTCGGCGACACTGGGAGCCCGGAATCCCCGTCCGGCCGACAGGCGGAGGACGATCCTCTCCGCCGGAGTAAGAATCAACGCTGCCCGCGGGCTGAACACAGTATGAGTGGGGGTGGCACCGGTGGAGTGAACATCCAGCCGCCCGCCAACGCTCATGCGCAGCCTCTCCGTCA
>JAUVWC010000043.1 GCA_030604325.1 Candidatus Zixiibacteriota bacterium
CAGTGTGTGAGCCGGCGTCGAGGTATTTATCGGCCCGGCGTTATACTTGCTGGTTTCCGTCCAGAAACTGTTTTAGTACCCATCCGGAAATTGCTCGCCGGCTACAGCCGGACTTGCGGTCCAGAAAACGGACTCTGGATGGGTACTTGCTGGCAGAGGGAATCCCATTTAGAATCGCAGGTAGTGAGTAGGGACATGAGGAGAATGAAACCCGCATATTGGACGCTCTTGTTTTTGCTACTTCTGCCGGCAGCCGGCAGCTCCGTCGCCACCGCCCAGGATCTCACCGGTCTGCCCCAGATTCCGCTAGCATCGTTCGAAGAGGGTCCAACCGACATTTCCTACGAGGTGGATTTGTCCCGTCGGGATTCCCACCAGTTCCAGGTGACTATCCGGCTGTCCGGACTGGATCGCCCGTCGGTGGAGCTGTTGATGCCTGCTTGGACGGCCCGCTACCGCCTCCGCCTGTTCGGCCGCAACGTGTTTGAGCTGTCAGCTGAAGCGGAGGAAGGTTTGATGCTCGAAGTGGAACAGGTGGCCCTGGGCAGATGGTTGGTGAACACCGAGGGAGTAGGTGAAGCTAATATCCGGTACAAGGTCTACGCCAATGAACCCTCGCCGTTTGCGGCCCAGCTAAACACAAGCCACGCCTTCCTGAATCCGGCAGCTGTTCTCATGTACCTCCCCGATAGTGTGGATGAACCGCTCACCGTCAGGTTCAAATTACCGGCTGCCTGGAAGGTTGCCACAAATCTGGAACCTACCTTTGATCCCGCGGTTTTCCGGGCGGCCTCCTACGAAGAGCTGGCCCGGTCCCCCATCGAGGCCTCCGACTACCAGGAGCAGTTCTTCACCACCCGGCAGACAAACATCACGGTTGTCCAGAGCGGGGCATTCTCCGGTCTTGATCAGCGGGCCCTGCTCCAGGGATTGGAACGTCTCACCACGAGAGCGGTGGATCTGTTCGGAATGGCGCCGGCCACCGACTACCTGTTTCTCTACCACTTTCCCGAGGTCAACGTCCGGGAAGCGGTCGGCCATCCGGCGGCTACCGTCGTCCACTGGGGGTTCTACTCGAGATGGGAGGGGCTCGATCCTCTGCTTCGGATCACACTCCAGGCTTTCCTCCACTCCTGGCTGGGAGGTATAATCCGCCCCGCCTCGGCTGCGGGTGCCACCCTCACGCAACCAACGGTCACCGAGAGCCTGTGGTTTCTGGATGGAGCGGCCGACTACTATGCCGAGCTGCTGTTGATCCGGGGCGGACTGCAGCTGCCGGCCGTCTTCCTCGAACGGATCGGGGCGGAAATAACTGCCTTGCAGAACACACCGGCGCGATCGATCCAGCCGGTGACAACTGCTTCACAGGAAGTATGGTACCGGGATGATTTGTGGTATCGTTCCCCTGCGCGCAGCGTGGACCATCGCAATAAGGGATTTCTGCTGGCACTCATGCTCGATCTGGAGATGCGGGGAGCTACCGGAAACCAGCGTTCCCTCGATGATCTGATGGCCTTTATGGCAGCCTGGTACGGACGGGAAGGAAGAGAGTACGAGGGTTCGGAGGCCGTGCTGCGGGCGGTCGGGGCGCTGGCCGGCATTGACTTCAGGCAATTCCTGACCAGCTACGTTCTGGGCACCGAGGAGCTGCCGTACGAGCGGGTTCTCGCCCTGGGCGGGTGGAGTATTTACCCCGTTGCCGAGGAGATCGCCACCACGGGGTTCGAAACCAGGGAAGAGGGAACGGGAACGCTTCTGGTAGGTGCCGTCGAAGAGGGCTCGCCGGCGGCGAGGGCCGGCATCCTCACCGGTGACCGCATAGTGGCCGCTAACGGATCCTTTATGGTGGGCAAACTACCCGAGATTGTCGCCGCTTCAAGGCCGGGTGATATCCTCACTCTCCGTATACAGCGCGGAATGCTGGAGGAGGAAATAGCCTTTCCGCTCGGATTCGGTCACCGGCAGGCGTATGTCGTGGAGCCAGTTCCCTCGCCGACTCCCCAGCAGCAGGCTATCAGGGCGGGGATACTCAGCGGGATTCCGTAGTAGATTACACACTAATCCCCACAACTGTCTTTGGCCTACGGCAATAGTGTCGGTTTACAGTGGATTTACCGCCGCGGGAGAGAGAATTAGATACCTTCCTCTTGGCGATTTCGCGATTATGGTATTCAAGACAATTAACTCTTAATAATCGGCTCCTGCATGAGGGGAAAGACATCGTGAAGGCCAGAACGTTCATGATGCAGGGGAACCAGGCGGTGGCTGAAGGAGCTATCGACGCCGGCTGTCGTTTCTTTGCCGGGTATCCGATCACGCCATCTTCGGAGATCGCAGAATATCTGAGCGGCAGACTCCCCGAGGTCGGCGGCAGATTCATGCAGATGGAGGATGAAATCGCCGCCATGGGAGCGGTCATTGGAGCTTCGCTCGGCGGCATGAAATCGATGACCGCCACCAGCGGTCCCGGGTTCTCCCTCAAACAGGAGAATATCGGCTTCGCGTCGATGACCGAGGTTCCCGTAGTAATTGTTAACGTCATGCGGGGAGGACCAAGCACCGGCCTGCCCACCATGCCCTCCCAGGCTGACGTGATGCAGGCCAGGTGGGGCACTCACGGCGACCATCCCATCATCGTGCTTGCTCCCGGCGGTGTTCGCGAGGCGTACGACCTGACGGTTCAGGCATTCAACATGTCTGAGGAATACCGGGTGCCGGTGATCCTTCTGCTGGACGAGATCGTCGGTCACGTTCACGAAAAAGTCACCCTTCCCGCCCCGGACGAATTGGTAATTATCGATCGGAAAAAACCGACGGTTCCGCCGGAAGAATATCTACCTTATGTCGCCGACGAGACACTCGTACCGCCCATGGCGAATTTCGGTGAGGGGTACCGTTATCATGTAACTGGACTTGTACATGACGAAACCGGTTTTCCGACGAATGTAACGGAAGAGATCGAAGCACAACTGATGAGGCTGAATACCAAGCTGGACAGGTATGAGGACGAGATTATCCAGTTTGAAGAAACCCTGACCGAAGATGCGAAAATCGGTGTTGTTGCCTATGGCTCAACAGCTCGCTCGGCAAGGTCGGCACTATTAAGGGCAAGGGATGAGGATATTTCTGCCGGAATGATCCGCCTGCAGACGATCTGGCCTTTTCCCACGGATCGTATTCGCGAATTCGCCAGGCAGGTCTCTCACATTGTGGTTCCCGAGCTGAATCTGGGGCAGATAGCGCACGAGGTGGAACATGCAGCGCGGGGAGAGGCCGAGGTCGTGAGGATCAACAGGATTTCCGGGGAGCCCATCCATCCCGATGAGATCCTGGCCGCGATCAAGGAGTATTGGTAGACCATGGACTACTCGCAATACCTACGAAACGACAAGCTACCCTATATATGGTGTGCGGGCTGTGGCGACAGAATCGTCCTGAAGGCCATCCTGCGAGCGATACACGACCTGGGCCTGGAAAAGGACGAGATCGCCATGGTGGCGGGGATCGGATGCTCCGGCAGGACGGCGGGATACGTTGACTTCAATACACTGCACACAACCCATGGCAGGGCGATTACCTTTGCCACCGGGCTGAAAATGGCCCGCCCCGACATGACGGTCATCGTCGTCTCCGGCGATGGCGACGCCACCGCCATCGGCGGCAACCACCTCATCCACGCCGCCCGGAGGAACATCGACATCACCGTCCTTGTTTACAACAACCATATCTATGGGATGACGGGCGGGCAGGTTTCACCCACAACCCCCATGGGCGATTTCGCCACCACTGCTCCCTACGGCAACTTGGAGAACACGTTCGACATCTCGGGATTGACCATCGCCGCGGGGGCGTCCTTCGTGGCACGATCCGCCGTAGCTGACATCAAGTATCTGAGCAACCTCATCGGGCAGGCCATCTCGAAGAAGGGATTCTCCCTGGTCGAGGTCATGACTCCCTGCTACATCGCCTACGGCAGGATGAATGAAAAGGGTAGTGCCGCACAGATGATCCTCGACCAGAGAGAAGAGGCCGTCGACGTCGAAGAGGCGAAGTCGATGTCCCCGGAAGACCTGCAGGACAGAATTGTTGTCGGCGTTCTCGCAGATAGAGAACTGCCCGAATACATTGCTACCTACGACAGGGTCATTTCCCAGGCTCAACAAAGGTGAACAGGGGTATGGTACCATGAGTTTTCGCTATGAGATACGCCTGAGCGGGGCCGGCGGCCAGGGCTTGATACTGGTGGGTAAGATCATCGCCGAGGCAGCCGCCATCTATGACGACAAGAACGCAACCCAGAGCCAGTCCTACGGTCCGGAAGCCAGAGGGGGAGCCAGCCGGTCAGAGGTCATCATCAGCGACGGTGATATCGACTATCCTAAGGCCACCGATATTGATCTGCTCCTGGCCATGACCCAGGAAGCGGCCGATAAATACGCCGGCGAGGTAAAATCCGGCGGGATCATCGTCGCCGACTCGGATTTTGTCAAATCACCTCCCGAGGGAGATTTCGCGGTCCACTGCCTGCCCATCACTCAAATCGCCGAGGAGAAGGTCGGTAAGAAAATCACCGCCAATCTGGTTGCTCTCGGAATGATACACAAACTCTCCGGAGTTATCTCGGAAGAGTCAGTTATTAACGCCATCCGGGCCCGCGTTCCTCGTGGTACCGAAGAGGTGAATATCCAGGCGTTCAAGTATGGACAGGATCTGGTAGACTGATCGCTTCCGGTACGGACTACTCCCCGCTTGTGCTTCGCACCTGAATAGATAAGCTGCTGACAGCATGGAAACATTAGAGACAATAGAGAACAACGTTTCCATTCTCGCCAATCACTACCGGAAGTACCTGCATACGATATCGCGCTTTAAGAACTCCCTCATCCAGGCCCTGGAATCCTCAGGCAAACTCATGCAGATCCATCTATGGCGCTCCAGCTCCTCTCCCCGTGCGGAAATGGGCATCATTGCCAGCCTCACCGCAGATATCCGCACCAGAGTGCAGCACGTGAGTTGTTATTACGCCCTCCAGTTTCTTCACATGAACTTCCGCCACCTTGACATTCTTGCCCTTGGCATTACCTCCGGCACTGCCCTGACGGATGTCTACCGTCAGTTCATAATGAATGTCGGAAGAGATTTCAGAACCCTGACCAAAGCCTATCTGGAAACCCTCCTGGACATCTACCTCCCGGCCAGCAACCGGGAGGATTTCATCATCTGCAGTGTGGGTACGAGAGCCGATCAGGATGACATCGATCTGGGCATCATCACCGCCGATGGGGCCGAAGATGAGGATATGAACAGGGCACTGCAGAAGATCACCCAGCATATGCTGGTCTATGCCACCCCGCTTCACCTGCACCTGTCTGAACACGTTGGAAAGCAGCTGTATACGACGACGATACCCGAGTATACACAGCTGTTCGAGAAACAGATCCAGGACTTCGTCATCATATCCGAGCTCCTCAATGCGACGAAGATCATAGGCGGTGACGCCCTGTTCGAACGATTCCAGGAGGAGGTTATCGCCAGATTTTTCTACCATCCCTCGCGGGATATCAAATATCACGAGGGTTTCCTCCGGGGGATCCTGGGCGATGCCCGGGCACTGCTGGTCAGTCCCCTGGGGACGGACACTATCTCTCCCAAAGACGATGCGATCCGCATCATCAAGTCGATCATTACCGCTAAGAAGGCGATACACGGAGTGCAGCAGGTCAACGCCTGGGAGATAATCGACGCACTGAAGCAGAAGGAACCCCATCTCGCTTCCGAATATGAGCAGCTCTTCAGAGCGACCTCGTTTCTCGAGATGTTCAAATTCCTGCTCCAGTTGTTCATTGCCCAGGAAGAGACATTCCGACTGGATGAGGTTGATAAGAACCAGCTGGCGCTAATCGCGCAGAAAATGGGTTATAAGCCGATCGGCACGATCAGTGCCTGGGATCAGCTGATCATCGATTACTATCGTCATGTCGGGGAAGTGCGAAAGCTGTGTGACTTCCTGCTGGAAGACGCCACTCAGCACTTGAGCTCGGTTTCTTTATTCGTGAAGATGCTCAGGGCAGCAGGACCGTTGGAGGCGGGTGGCGGGCCTAAAGCATCTCTGGCCCAAGAATTGATCCAAACAGCGCGTTTTTTCACCGGTGTCAGATACTGGGAAGACGTCCTGAACCTGCTGCAGTCCGACACCCATCTGCTGAATACTTTTATCGACGGATTTGAGAAACTGGAGGAGGAGACGAAGGCCGATGTAATAAGGGCATACATGACATGGGCCCAGCACTCTCCCATCACTATCATGAGGCTCATCACCATTATGGGGAAGAAGCAGGAGAATGTAATCGGGGATACGGTTTCCCGCCTGATGAGCCTGGCCTTCCTCCAGGAACTGGAGCAACTCCCCTATATTACGGAAAGACTATGCAAGATCTACAGTCATTACCCTCAGTTCATCCATGAGTTTCTACAGATCCTTTCCGAACCGCATTACGAGTACCTCTATCGCATTCTAGCCCGGCCGGTAATAGACGAGAGATTCGAACAATATCAGGTTCAACTGAAGGACCTGTGTGAGATTCACCAGTGGTCCAGCCGGTACTTTCTCCGCTTCTTCTCCCGGGTCATCTCCCATCACCCAGAACACCTAAATTCATTGACCAGCTCTTCCCAGCTGTCGGAGATTGCGGCCGGTCTTCTCGCCATGGTGGATGTTCTTCCCGGCCATACCGAGAAGAAGCGGGTGTTGGGCGATTATTACGATCTTGAGTTCCTGCGTATCGGGATCGGTTCCATGCGCGGTGCTGATCTGGGAACGACAAACCGCGAGTTCACCGAATTCTGCGACAATTACATGAGGAAGCTCTTCGATGTATGCAGTGAGGAAGTGGGACAGGAGAGTACCGCCGTTCTACCCAGCACCGACACCTTCGCCATCTTCGCTGCCGGCGGTCACGCTCGGGAGCAGGCCTATGACGATGACTACGATCTGATAGCCATTGTGGATACCGAAGACCGTGAGTTGATCGGGTACGCTACCCGCATTATTACCCGCATGAACAGGGAGATATTGAAGCGCGGGCTCCTGCCCCATTATCGGCTCGGAGAAATCCTGGGGGGTTTCGTCAGCCCCTTGTCACAGATCATCGACTATCTCTCGTCGGATGATGAGGAAAGTTTCATTGATCTTTCCCAGTTGCTCGGGGCAAGAATGATTGTCGGCAGCAGCATCATGAAATCCATCTTCAATGAAAAGATCCTGGACAGGTTCGTGTTCTCCGACAAAGCCTTCTACATCAACGGAATGATCCACGAGATACACGGCCGCCAGAACGTCGTGGAACAGTGTGCAACCGAATCATGTAATCTCAAAGAAACCAGGGGCGGATTGCGGGATATCGAGGCGGTAGCATTGATGCTGAAGGCATATCTGGGCATCTACGCCCCACTGTCACAGGACTTCTTTCCCGAGATAAGCAATCGGGTCCCCGAGGTCGCTGATGAACTGGACGTTCTGAACCGCTCGATGTACTACCTGCGCACGATCAGAGACCTCTATCGGATCACCGTGGCTGTCGAAGACAGCATCCTGCCCGATTACCTGGAGCGGGTGGCCCCCATCTTCAGGGAAAGCGGTCGAACGCAGTGGGGCAGCAGCGAACAGATTATGGAACAGGTTCAGAGTACGCTCCGTGATTCCACGGGCGCCTGTGACCGCGTTATCGACTTCCTGCAAAGCCAAATCCAACAGTAAACCCGTCTTCAGAAGACCTTCATAATTCCTTCATCTTCACCCCTTTACGTTACAGGTGCGCGATATGAAGCATCAGGAGTGCTGCATTAGGAGTGCTGCATTAGGAGGGGTGATAAATGACTGACGGCAGTCCAAAATTACTCGTGGTTGGAGACGGCGATCACTTCCGAAGTTCGTTGCGGGCGCAGCTGGAGGAGGCGGGATATCATGTTCTC
>JAUVWC010000323.1 GCA_030604325.1 Candidatus Zixiibacteriota bacterium
ATCTGCTCCGGCAGATCCTCCCGAGCATCTCCGGGCTGGGGCTCGTCTCCCTGCCGGCCGTCCTCAGGCAGACGAGTGCGCTGCTTTTCGGGCTCGAGCGTCCCTTCGACTTCTCGGCCTGGCTCGGACTGGGGGTGCTGATGTGTGTGGCGGGTCTTTCGCTGGCTGTGCTGAAGATCAGGGTCCGGCCCACGGAGGTGGTACGGTGAGGATCCATGTGGAGAACCTGTCCAAGTGGTACGGCCAGGTGATCGGGGTGAACCACCTCGGTTTCACCATCGAGCCCGGGGTTACCGGTTTTTTAGGGCCCAACAGCGCCGGAAAAACGACGCTGTTGAGACTCTTGACCGGACAGCTCAAGGCCAGTCAGGGCAGTGTGACCATCGAGGGAGAACCGGTCTGGAACAACTACAAGATCCTGAGCCATATCGGCTACTGTCCGGAGGCCGACGCGTTCTGGGGGTATTTATCCGGCTGGGAGTTCGTGACCAGCCTCCTGCGGATGCATGGCTTCTCGCCCTCCGAGGCCGCGGAGAAGGCCGACCGGGCCATCGACCTGATGGACATGCAGGAGGCCCGCAGCAAACGGATCGCAGGGTACAGCAAGGGGATGCGGCAGCGGATCAAGGTGGCCCAGGCTATCGCGCACGATCCCGATATGCTGTTTCTGGACGAGCCGCTCAACGGGATGGATCCCTTGGGGAGGCGGGCGACGATCGACCTGATCAAGCGCCTGGGTGGTGAGGGCACGACGGTCGTGGTCTCCAGTCACATCCTCCACGAAGTGGAAGAGATGACCGACACCATCCTGCTGATAAACCACGGTCGGCTGCTGGCCGAGGGGAATATCTACGAGATACGGCAGCTCATCGACAGCCATCCCCTGCAGGTCACGATCCGCTGCGATAACGTAAACATTCTGACCGCGAAGCTGCTGGAGTACGAGGACGTGCAGAGCGTTCACTTCGACCGGGAAAGGAGCCAGCTGACGGTGGAGACGAACCGTCCGGATGATTTCCACCGACGGTTGCCCGGGCTGGCACTGGACAACGGTGTGAAGGTCCACTCCCTCTGGTCGCCCGACGAGAGTCTGGAAGCGGTCTTCAAGTACCTGGTGAGGTAGAGTCGTGCGGTTCCTGCTGACATTCTTTGTGAGGAATGGATTCCACAGCCGCCGGACGTATTGGATGGCGGCGCTGGGGCTCTTCCCGGTGGGATGCTGTCTGCTCCTCTGGACGGCAAGGCAGTTTCTGGAACGGGAAGGGGTGTCACTCTACGGGCTGTTCCCGGAGGTTGGCCAGCTTCTGTTCATCAACGTCCTGGTACCGCTGATGGCCGTGTTCGTGGGAGCGGCTGTGATCGCCGATGAAGTGGAGGAGCAGACCCTGCCCTATCTGATCACACGACCCGTGCCGAAGGGCTCTATCGTACTCGCAAAACTGCTCGCCGGTGTCATCACACTGGCGGCGATCCTTGCCGTCTCCCTCTTCCTGACCTACACCGTACTGGTCCTGGAGGAGGGATCAGGGGGATGGAGTGCGAATGCCTCAACCCTGCTCAGGTGCGAAGGCGTTCTGCTGCTGGGTCTGCTGGCATACCTTCCGCTCTTTGCATTGATGGGTGGGACGCTGAAGCGGCCGGTCCTGACCGGTCTGCTCTTCTCGTTTGGGTGGGAGAGGCTGGTGGCCGTCCTGCCGGGCAACATCAAGCTTCTGACAATCGCCCATTACCTGCAGGTGCTGTACCCGTCCGGGACGGGCGCCCGGAGTGGCGGTGGAATGAGCGCCCTCTTGGGCGCCGCCATACCGGCAGCGGCAGTTTCCCAATTCGCGGCCGTTCTGATCCTCCTGGTGATCGCGGTGGTCTTTACTGTCTTGACCATGATCCTCCTCAACGTGAGGGAATACCGGTTGGAACCGGGCGAGTAATCACATCGTCATTCATTCTTATCCTTATATTGTTATGGCTTACTGATCTCTACGAGCTCGGCGAGGAGCGCGCTGGCGGCTCCGCCCAGGGTAGTCGCTCCCCCTCTATAGTTGCGCAGCAGTACCACCCCGATGCGGGAATCGGGATCGAAGACC
>JAUVWC010000279.1 GCA_030604325.1 Candidatus Zixiibacteriota bacterium
AATATCCCTCCCGGCTGAGGCAAGTAGATTAAACCTTCATCCAGCAAGTGGTTCTCCGACGGTCCAAGGCTGTCGGTAGTGGCCAGTACCACGTCGCTCATGGCCAGCGTCGAACCCGAGAAGTCTCTGACCTCGATGAGTTGCGGCCCGTAGGATCCGGTGCGGTCAGTCTCTCCATGCTCAATGAAGGCCGAGAATCTGTACTCGCCCGCCGGGGCCAGAAAGGTCAACGCATCCACAAAGCGGCGAGAGCGCTGGACTTCGGTTGCCGGCCCGGCCTGCAGTAACCGCTGTCTGGTCCCTTCAGCAATAATGTTTGCGTCGTCATCGGTCAGAGTAACCGAACTCGTTAGTATCTCGGAGGGCGATATATCAGGAGACGAACCTGCCAGTTCGACCACCGGCATGGATAAGTAGGTATGGAAACGGGTCTTCCCGTCCAGTCCTCTGAACTGCGCGATCTGCAGCATCGGCCGGAGCGGTTCCGTTATCTCCTCGACCGCGGAAAGGATCGGCTGGTGGACCTGCAGCCGTTCGTTGAGCTGCTGGTCAATCTGGCTCGCCAGGCGGAACTCGCCACTTATCAGCGGATCCTCCAAGTAGAAGAGCAATCCTTCCTCCCAATACACCCAGGTCTCGCGGCGCGAACTGGCTCCACCCTGTGACGGCAGGAGGGTTGGACTGAAGAAGTCGGGATAATACCCAGCTCCCCCTGTTGATGAGTAAGGCATACCCAGCTCGAGCATCCGATACTTCATCCGGCTCTGGAAGGTGCCATCCAGAATCAGGTTCAAGCTGGTCCCTGAGGTGCTGGTAACCCTGTAGCCGGGGGGGCCGTACCGCACATACAGCTCGCCCCGAATATCCCAAGGGAATCTGCCTGTGCCGAACAGGGCCCGCGCCTCGGCCACCCGCCAGATGTGTTCGATCAGGCGGGAAGAGGGGCTGTCCAGGCCGGCACCTCCTCTCTCTCCCCAGTAACTGCGCCAGTATAGCATGCGGGCATCCGGCCCGAGCACCTCATAGCCACCTCTCTCCGCCGTTGGGAGAAGTGGGCTGAGGTCGTATATCAAATCCAGCTCGCCGGCGGGAAGCGCGGTCAAGTAACGTCGGGCCACCAATGCGGCCGCCTCCCACTTTCGCTTCTCGATATACAGACGCAGCAACGGGCGGTAGATCCGTGTATCCCAAGGCTGACTCAGCAGCACCGGCGCGGCCATCTCTTCCGCCAGTTCCCATTCCCCTACATCGACCGCCAGCTGGAGCAGATGTACCGAGGCTTCGGGATGTCCCGGCACAACTCCTAGCTGGCGCTCAAAATCAGCCCCGGCGCTCACCGAATCACCCAGGCCCTCCAGGTAGGCCACCCCCCGCAGATCATAGGCCTGGGCGTGAGAGGGATTGATCTCTATAACCCGGTCGAACGATCGAATCGCAGCGAGCGCCTCGGCCTCCACGATCCCACCGCGCATGCGGGAAAGATGGATCTTTCCGATGGCCAGGTTAACCTCGGGAAGATTGGGAGCGAGCCGTGCCGCCTGTCGGTAAGCGCTGAGGGCCCGTCTGGTACCTTCCGGCTGGCGCTCGAGCGAAGCACCCAGCACTATCCAGGCTTCGACATTCTCTGGGTCGATGCGGGTCGCCTGCTCGGCCAGTTCCAGTGCGAGCGGATACCGGCCTGAATCTAACGCCTGACGGGCTTTCATCACCAGACTGCCCTGCTGGGCACCAGCAGGTGACACTCCGAGCAGAAGGAGGAGGATCGCCACCTGAACAGAGCGGAACCTGTGTCGGTAGTAAGGGCTCATGGCACTGATTAGACGGATGAGACACCCTCCTGTGTGCACATCCAGGAGTATAACAGTCTAATATATAAACTCACGGATATCATAGACGGCGGTTCTCGGTCCACCCTCTGCATAAGGTCGGAGCAGGTCCGAAATCTCCTCACGCTGCTCGCGCATGCCGGCCCCGTCCAGCGGGGTAATGCCCTCCCGCCGGGTTATTACACCATAGGTGGCGCCGGGTTCGTCCACGTACTCGCTGAAGTAGATGATGTCCTTCGCATCGAGGGGTACCTCGGCCAGCAGTCGCCGGCTGTCCCTGATATGTCCCTCGTTGAAGGCCTCACCCCCGGCCCCCACCAACACAACGAGGCAAACCTGCAGACCGGCCTCCTTCATAACCTTCACCGAGCTGATGGCATCGGATGCCGTGCCCGGTTTTCGCAGCCATGCCAGTAGAGGGTCGTGTCCCGACTCGATACCTACACTGACGCGCCTCAGACCCAGCTCCCGCAGGCGGCGGTAATCATCCACACTCTTCCTGGCGCCGGAGAACCCGTCCAGGAAGGCGTGCATCCCTTCCAGGCGCCCGTGCCCCACCTCGTGGCGTGTGAGCCGGTCCCGGTAGTGGTTGCTCACCATCTCCACGAGCGGCTCCAGTCTGTCCATCGGCACCGCCAGGGCGTTGGCATCCCCCAGAAAAAGACTGCGGCGCAGGCTCGATCCCCGGCCCAGGAAATCATCCACCGCCTCCAGGTGTGAACGCAACTCCGTGAGGCTTTTCACGCGGAAGGGGATATCCCGATAGAAGGTGCAGAAAGCGCAAGCGTTGAAAGAACAGCCGTGGGTAAGCTGGACAACCTGTGCCATATATTGGTCGGGGGGCAGGATACCAATCGGGGTGTAGACTTCGGCGAAGCGGGCGGCATCACGCCGCATGGCGCTCCCATCCCAAGCCCCCACACACCTCAG
>JAUVWC010000177.1 GCA_030604325.1 Candidatus Zixiibacteriota bacterium
CTGTCTCGCCACCGCCCATCCCACCACCAGTTGAAAGCTTCGCGGCTGAAGCCGACCGATCGGTACTGCGGTGATCCAGAAGCAGTGCACCCGGCAGTAGAATCGCGATGCCGAACACCGCCCAGATCAGGTTGATCAGCGTCTGGCGCCACAGGATCTGACTGAGCAGGTACGACATGCGGAGCTGCTCGAACCGCTCGAGGCTGGCGCGGTTCTTTTCTCGCAGGTCGGCGGAATGTTCGGTTCGAACACCCATTGTTTCCAGGGTATCCAACATAGCCCTCGTCCCGATGAGCACCTGCCTGATAAGCGCGTAGGCTTCCGTCTCCAGCCGTGAGTTATCCTCCGCTACTGTCCCGCCGGTAAGGCCGGCAGCGTCTACCGGCCCCAGGATGCGAGCCTGGCCGAGTTCGTTGCCGTAGTAGTTAATAGTCAGGAAGCCAGTAAGGGTAACTGCTAAAGCAATTAGACGATAACGCATGGAAGACCTCTTAACTCCCTCCCCGGAGAATCCGTATCACCTCCGCCCGGACGGTGGGGTATGCGGGCTCCTGGGGGTATGTCTTTCGTGTGATCGAGATACCGTCGGGTCTGTTCTCAATTAGCGCCCAGACCCCATCCTCCATTTGCTCCAGCATGATGTCGTGGTCGGGGATACCGTGTTTGAGCACAGCGAACTGGTAGCGTCGTTTGTTGCTTCCGGTTATTGGTATTCGAAATACGCGTACCTCCCACTGCTCTACCCGAAAAGTCTCGACTCGCATTTCGCTGCCTACAGTTAACGCACTGCCCGGCGTGAGCCCGGGCGCCTCATATACCCGCTTTACACAACCGGTGAGTGAAGCATTGACCAGGCAACCTAGCAGAAAAAGTGCAGAGATCGCAGTGCGGGACATTGGCAAACCCTCAATTGTTGAGCAGCCTGGTGAGGGGAAGTCACCAGGTCAGCGTATCCTTCGCGTAGTTGTTATAACATGCACATCCATTGGGACACTCATATTCACGGCGCCCGATATTTCCGACTGCATGGAGAGTTCCTCCGAGTACCGGGCACTGATCAGGATGCCATCGCGGGCATCGTAGAAGAAAGTAGCCTCGCCAGAGCCACTGGCAGAAAAGGTAACCATCATCCCCTCTACCTGCCCCGTACCGGATGTGCGGGTGGTGCTTACGCGCCGCACGGTGTGGACTTCAGCACTCTCTGCACCCAGATCTTCGTTCTGCAGTCCCATGTAAGTATAGGTGGAGACCAGTGAGGTTGTGACGTCTATCCCCTGTTGAACATGGCCTGTTTTCGTGCTATCGACCCAGCTATCCCCAGGCAGAAGCGGTCGATCGGGCCAAGGAATGAATATCCCCGACATAACCGAAGCGAGATTTATCAGGCCCCCCCTGTCGGGACCCGCGTCCAGCGCCCTGATCTCTTCCACCTTCCCCCGCCGGTTGACCGAGATGGCAAAGCGGCTTCCCTCCAGATCGGACACGGAAATCGGGAAGGACGTATATACCTGCGCCATCTCCCCCTCCAGATAGGCTTCCTCGATCACAATGACACCCCGGATCCCATAACGGTCGCTCGTCTCTGTCTGTAGCCGAAGCGTGCTGCCGATCTCGAATTCAAACGATCGCGCCACGGGCATGGCAACGTCCATATGCGATACGGTCTTATTCTGATAGCGGATGACTTCGCCCGGTTCCACACCGTAATGATGCAGATACCCAGCGGGGATGGTTTCAGGCCTGCCGGCCTTGCCGGCGGCACATCCGAGGCCGCCAAGCAGCCAAGATAGAACCAGCAAGTGGTACAGCTTGAGCGATCTGGAGGACATCAACTCACCCCTTAAAAGAGTACTACGGAAGAGTACTACATAGTGTCCCGAGGCAAATATCAGTCTCATCGGCGGCAGGACTCCTGTCAAGGATGCGGGAGGTCGGCAAGTGCTTTGAGTGAGGAGTGCGGCACGTGGGTAGACGTTGACACCTGCAAATCGTGCTGACTAGCTTTCACGGTTACAGATAGTCCATCACGAGGAGGACCGATGCAGACCAGAATCCTTACACGGGTCGCCACACAGCCCCTGACCCACAACCGAGCTGTACACATCACGATGTGGGTGAGTGCATTCACTATTGCTACTGCCTTAAGCGCGCAGATTCGTATCCCTCTTCCATTCACACCGGTGCCCATCACACTCCAGACCTTTTTCGTCTTGCTGGCTGGAGTGGTGCTTGGTTCCGGATGGGGTGCGCTCTCCCAAGGCGTCTATCTGGCTATTGGTACGTTTGGACTTCCCGTCTTTGCAGGTGGTGGAGCGGGTATTGCTCACCTCACCGGAGCGACGGCCGGCTATCTTCTTGCCTGTCCCGCCGCAGCTTACCTGGCCGGCCTGCTGGCCGGCAGAGAATTGAAAAGGGTGCGTGTATACCTGGCCCTTCTGATAGCCGGTCTGCTGATACTGGCGGCGGGGACCACCTGGATTGCCCTGCTCTTCGATTGGAGCCTGGACCGTGCCGCCCTGGCCGGCTTCTGGCCTTTTGTAGCAGGAGACCTTGTCAAGACGGTGGCGGCAGCTGAGCTGGGGCTCAAGATCGGGCGCCGGAGCTGACAGGGGGAAAACGTGAATCGATACTGGTTGCTGGGAGCCTGGACGTTGCTCCTTTTATCAGGTATCCCGGCACCGGAGGGAACCCAACATATGCAAAGCAGGGGAGCCTATCGCACCGCCAGCGGCCTCCCACACGTTGACCGAGCTCGTCTGCAAACCGCCCTTCTCACCCTCGGTGAAATCGGAAGGAATCCCGAAACCGGCGGGGTGAACCGGACCGCTTTTTCCGCCGCCGACATGGAGGCGCGCCGCTGGTTCATTACTCAGCTGGAAGCGGCCGGGCTCGAAGTGCGCATCGATCCCATCGCCAACATCATCGCCACACTTCCGGGCACCGATCCCGACAGGTCACCGCTGGTGATCGGCTCCCATCTGGACTCAGTGCCCGAGGGGGGCCGCTTCGACGGCGCGTTGGGCCTGATGATAGCGCTCGAATTGGTACATGCCTTCCGCGACCTGAATATCTCGCTCGCACACCCGTTAGAGGTTGTCTCCTTCAGCGATGAGGAGGGAGGTCTACTGGGCAGCCGCGGCTGGATCGGAACCATCACCGAGGCCGATCTGGCCAGGAGCTACAGCGGACGCACCCTGCGGCAGGTGCTGCAGGATCTTGGTCTGGATCCAGCCCGGACCTCTCAGGCACAGCGGGCTCCGGGAGAGATCGCCGCCTACCTGGAAGTGCACATCGAGCAGGGACGGGTGCTGGAACGGGAGAACCTTCAGATCGGTGTGATCGAGGGCATCGTCGCGCTGGACGAGTATGAAATCACTGTCACGGGTGTAGCCAACCACGCCGGTACGACCCGCATGGCCGACCGCCAGGATCCGATGGCGGCAGCCGCGCGGATGATCACCCTGGTTCGAGAAGAGGTGTACCGGCTGGGAGGAAACCTGGTGGCCACCGTCGGCAAAATGGAAGTCGAGCCCGGTGCCCCTAACATCATTCCCTCCGTCGTCCGATTCACCGTCGACATCCGCGATCCAAGCCGGCTCGTGCTGGAGCAGGCCCTGCGCGATCTGCACGACCATTTCGACAGCATCGCGCGTGAGGAGGGTGTTCAGGTGGCGTGGAGGACCCTGGCCCAGATTCCTCCCGCTCCTGCGGACCCTGCCGTCATGCAGGCCATCCTGGATGCGGTCGCCTGGTACGGGTATCCCCATAGAGTTATGCCCTCAGGTGCAGGCCACGACGCCCAGTCGATAGCGGCCATCGCCCCCATGGGCATGATCTTCGCGCCGAGCGTGGGAGGCCTGAGCCACACCCCGGCAGAATTCACCCGTTTCGAGGATGCCGCCGCCAGCGCAAACGTTCTTCTCCAAACCCTCCTACTCCTCGACGAACGCCTGCCTTGAGCGGGAGCGGGAGCCTCGCGCCCGCAGTTTTTCGATGCAGAAACTACTTAGTATATCAGGCGTAGCTAATCAGGGTACCAGACGTATA
>JAUVWC010000195.1 GCA_030604325.1 Candidatus Zixiibacteriota bacterium
ACTGATAAAGAACTTCGTCCACATGATGCATAAGTGGGCATCGCGGGTCGTAATTGCCGATGGGGAGGAAACTGTATAAAGGCCCACTCCATCCTCTTAACTAGTTCCCGTCCGAAAACGGCTCTTTTCCGCGATCCCGGTGTCAGTCTGCCGGGTCCCTTGTGCGGCGTACTCACAGTACGCCTCCGCGCAACCCGTTGACTTCCTTGACCTCGCGGAAAATTTCTCGTTTTCACCTCGGGAACCACATCAGTGTCCATCCGGAGTTTTCGGATGGACACTAACTTAAGCAACCCGATTCGGCTTTATATAGAATGACAAAGCGGCCGACGGTGTTTAACCCTCCAGCACCGCCTTGTAGCCGTACTGACGGATGCCGGCCAGCCCCTCCTTCTGGATACAGCGGAATATCAACCTGACACGTTTACCGATCTCCACCTCCTCGGGATCGCAGTCCACCACCTGGGCGGTGAGACGTGCGCCCTCGTCGGTCTCGATGATTGCGATCGGCAGGGGTGTCTCGGTGGAGAACTCTTCGGCGGCTACACATACCACCGTATAAGTCACGATCTTTCCGGAGGGGGATAGAGATATCTGTTCGAACTCCCGCGAGCCGCACTCCGGGCAGATGAGCCGCGGTGGGAAGGCAATGAAGTTGCATTCGGTGCACTTGCCCGCTTCCAGATGATAGCGCTGGGGGATCTCGCGCGTGTACCTCGGCGTAATCATGACACACCCTCCAGAATGTGGACCACGCAACTCGCACCCGAACCGCCCATGTTCTGCGTCAATCCGATGCGAGCACCCTCGACCTGTCTGTCACCGGCGCTGCCGCGCAGCTGTTCGACGACCTCGATGATCTGGGCCACGCCGGAGGCACCCACCGGGTGCCCCTTCGCCTTGAGTCCCCCGCTGGTGTTGACGGGTATCCTGCCGCCCAGCCTGGTCTCGCCGCTGGAGACAGCCTCGCCCGACCTGCCCCGCTCCACAAAGCCCAGTTCTTCTGTCACCACTAGTTCGGCGATGGTGAAGCAGTCGTGGACCTCGGCCAGCTCGATCTTCTCCGGAGTCAGCCCTGCCTGCTTGAACGCTATCTCGGCAGCTCTCCCGACCGCGGGGATGGTGGTGGGATCTGTCCGGGAGTGGAGCGCCAGTCCGTCGGTGGCATGACCCGAGGCGAGCACCTTCACTATCGGCCTGCCCAACTTTTCGGCCACATCCATCGAGGTGACGATCACCGCCGCGGCACCGTCGGTCACCGGCGAACAGTCCAGCAGCCGCAGTGGCCAGGCCACCATGGTGGAGTTCATCACCGCCTCCCTGGTGATCTTGAAGGGGAATTGTGCCTTGGGATTGAGCGAGCCGTGATCATGGTTCTTCACCGCCACATCCGCCAGTTGCTCACGCGTGGTGCCGTACCTGTGCATGTGTGCGTTGGCGATGAATGCATAGAGCCCGGGGAAGGTGATCCCATGAAACGCCTCATACTCCTGGTCGGCGGCAGTGGCGAGCGCATCGATGGCGTCCACACCGTCGGTCATCTTCTCCACCCCACCGGCCAGAACGATGTCACTCACACCTGCTCCGACCTCTATCACAGCCTGGCGCACGGCCAGCCCGCCGGAGGCACAGGCGGATTCCACCCGTGTGGAGGGAATCCCCGCTACTCCGAGGTAATCCGCAAGGAGAGAGGCGATGTGTTCCTGGTGAACAAACAACCCGGAAGACATGGCTCCCACGTACATACTGTCGATATGGTCCACACCGGCGTCATCGATCGCAGTCAGGGCAGCCTCGGTGAACATATTACGCAGAGGCGATTCCCACAACTCGCCGAACCTGGTCATGCCGACGCCGACGATGGCAACCTCTCTCATGCTCAATGCTCCTTGCCTGAACTCATATGCGGGCGGTTGTGTTCACTTCCGGATCAGGTATTCATCAGGATCTTGCCCCTGAACTTGGCGTACTCGCCGTAGTTCAGGTAGATCTTGTTCTCCTCCAGCAGGGACTTGAAGCTGGGAGCCAGATCGCGCACCGCCTCGATCTCCTCAGTCACTTTGAACACGAACGCGTCGCTTCCCGCCCCCGAACCGAAGGAGACCAGCAGGATCCGCTCGCCCGGCCTGGCTACATCGAGGATGGCGACGAGACCGGTGGGCGAGGATCCGGAGTAGGTGTTGCCCATCCACGGCACTACCCAGCCCGGCTCGATCTGCTCCTTCTCGAATCCCAGGGTCCTGCCCGCCTTCATGGGGAACTTCCCGTTGGGCATATGGAACACGGCATAGTCGAAGTCCTTCGCCTCCAGCCCGGCACGTTCCATGATCTCCCTGCCTGCACCCAGCACGTGGCGGAAGTAGGCCGGCTCGCCGGTAAAGCGGCCGCCGTGCTCAGGATACACGCGGCCCTCACGGCGCCAGAAATCGGCCGTGTCGGAGGTATAGGAGTAGGTTGCCTCGATCTCCAGAACTACCTTCTCCGATCCAATGATGAAGGCCGAGCCTCCGGCCGAGGCGGTAAATTCCAGCGCGTCGCCGGGTGCCCCCTGCGAGGTGTCCGCGCCGATACCCATGGCATACCTCATCACGCCCGACTTGACGTGACTGTAGGCCACGAACACCGCCTCGGTGCCCGCCTTGCAGGCGAACTCGTAGTCGGCTACGTGGACGTCGGGGCCGATCCCGAGGGCATCTATCAGTACCGTACCGCTCGGTTTCACCACATAGGGGTGCGATTCAGAACCGATATAGACAGCGCCGATCTCCTGCGGATCGATACGCGCCCGCTGCACGGCATACTTGGCCGCCTGTACGGAGATGGTGATCGTGTCCTCATCCATGCCGGGAACGGTCTTCTCATGGACCAGCAGGCCATTCTTGATCGTAGTCGGATCTTTACCCCACTGTGAGGCGATTTCTTCTATCTTGATACGGTAGCGCGGCAGATAGGCTCCATATCCCACAATTCCGGTCATTGAATCCCTTTCGAATGTTGTTGAATCCAGCCGCAGGACGGGAAGAATCTAAGAGGTGCAGCCAATGAAAACAACTATGGTCATTCCCTCCTACTGGGCGCGCGAGGCTGCTCTCGGGACAAAAAAGACCGATGCAATCTACGATCATCCCACTCCACTCAACGAGGAGGGAACGCTGGCAAGGGCGCTCAGAAGTCTCGGCATTCTGGAAGATAAAGACTTCGAGCTGGTGGTCATTGCCGCGGCCAATGCTGAAGACGTAGAGGAAAGGGTGGAGGAGAAGGTCTCCCATATCATCTCATCGGCTCCTTCCGATGTTCCTGTGCACCTCTTCAGCCATTCCCACCTGAGAAGGATTCATGAAGCGATGCAGGAGATGGGTGGTGAAGACTTCGTCGATCTGCTGCAGCTTCGGGGATACTCGAACATTCGCAACCTCTGTTTGTTCCTGCCCCACCTGCTCCACTCTGAAATAGCCGTGTTCATTGACGATGACGAGGTATTCGAGGATCCTGACTTTATAGGCAAAGCAAGGGAGTTCATAGGGCAGACCATCGAGGGGGAGTTCATCGGCGCCGTGGCCGGTTACTATCTCCAGCCGGACGGCCAGTGGCGCCTCGAGGGTGAGAGAGAGCCGTGGGCTGAACACTGGGACAAGCGGGAAAGGATGAATGAGGCCTTCGAGCAGGTCATCGGCACGGGGCCGAGGTTGAAGGAGACACCTTTCGTCTTCGGCGGTAACATGGTCGTTCACAGGGATATCTTCACCCGCATACCCTTCGATCCGCATGTCACGCGGGGAGAGGACATCGATTTCCTCATAAACATGAAGATGTTCGGATACAGGTTCTTCCTCG
>JAUVWC010000131.1 GCA_030604325.1 Candidatus Zixiibacteriota bacterium
AACGGGCACAGGAGCCGAGGGACCGGGCAGGTGAGGCCTACCGGGAAGCGGTGCGTGTGGGCGGAACCGGCTCGGCATCGGAGCGGGCCCAGCTTGCCCTGATAGAACTTGATCTGGCCGCTCTCGAAGACCAGCCGGTACTCTACTATCAGGCCATGAACGACCGCTACCGGGCGTTCCTCGACATCTTTACCGCCTCCGACCGCCTCAGCGAGGTACTGCTCCGGATGGGTGAGGCCAACGAGGGTCTGGGCCGCCACGCCGACCCCTCCTACTTCGAAGAGGCTGCCGGCATCTACCGGTTGATGCTCGAAGACGAAAAACCGGTTTCGGTCCGGGCCGCGGCCCAGCTCGGTCTGGGACGGTGTCTCTACCACAGTGGTGAGTATTCGAGCGCCGCCCCGATCCTGGAGCAGAGCCTGACCGGGCTGCCCGAGAGAGCCGATCGGGACGAAGTGCTTTTCATAGCCGGAGATGCGAGGCTTAAAACCGGTGATAACCAGGCCGCCGTGGCCCACTTCCGTGAGCTGGAGAGCAGCTATCCGGGGAGCCCCTGGGCGGCCCGGTCGAGCGAAGTTACCGGAGATCTGCTGCTGGAACAGGGGAGGGTCCAGGAGGCGATCACCTCCTACCGCCGGTTCGAGGAGAGCTCGGCGGATACGGACCGGGGTCGTGCCAGGCTCAAGCTGGCCACAGCACTGGCCGAGGCCGGCGCGTGGCTGGAGACTGCGGAGCTGGCGCAGCTGGCAGCGACCGACAGCCTGCTCGATAATCCCTCCCGGCTCCGGGCTCTCATGCTACAGGCTGCTGCAGCCCGTGCCACTGATGCGATCGACCAGGTTCTCTCCGCCTACCGGACCATATGGGCTACGGCACCCGACAGCCCCGAGGCGTTCGAGATCGCTCCGGCGTACGGGCAGCTCCTCTCCGCCCATGGCGAGACGGGCGCCGCTGAAGAAGTGTGGAGCTCCATCGCCGCCAATGCGTCCTCCGATTCACTACGTATCCGCGCCGAAGTTGAACTCGTATGCCTGGCCTATGAGGGAAACCGCATCGATATCGCGCATGAACGCCAGAACACCTTCGAACAGACTTACCGTCGCCAGCGGGAAGTCCTGGAACAGTACCGCCCGCTCTTCTGGGCGGTCGAAGGCCAGGTATGGCTCCAGTGGGAGGAGTGGAGTAGGGCGGAAAATGTGTTCAGGGAGGTCATGGACGAGGCCCCCGATTCCAGATACGTGTCCATCGCTCTGTACGGGTTGGGTGAAGTGGCCGCCCGCCGTGAAGAAATGGAAGCCGCACGCGGTTACTTCGAGGAACTGATCAGCCGTTTTCCCGACGATCCACACGTCGACAGGGCGCGCTACCGGCTCGCCGGTATCGCTTACACGGAGGCGGATTACGAAACGGCGATGGTACACTACCGTATGGTGGCGGCCTCGGAGGACCCGGTACTGGCCGAGGTGGCCCAGCACGACCTTGTACAAACTCTGGAGCGGATGAGAATGTACGGGTCCGCCCAGCAGGAAGCGCTCACCTACCTGGAACGCTTTCCCGACAGCGAGACAGCGTTCGACATGAAGATGCGGCTGGGCCAGCTCTACAGTGATGGCGGCCAACTCGGCAGGGCGGCGCAGTGGTACCGGAGCATGGGGGCGCCCGACAGTGAAGGGGAGGCCCGCCTTCGCTACTGGCTCGCGGAAACATTATTCAAGATGGGCGAATATCAGGAAGCGGTACTCGAATATATGAAGATCGCTTACCTCAACGAGGATCAGTTCCTCTTTGCCGTAACCGCCCGCCTGCGCGCGGCTGACTCGTATGCATACCTTGGCGAGAGGGAGCAGGCCATAGACCTTTACCGGGCGATAATCCGCCGCTACGGTGCTGACAGCGACTACGGACGTGTAGCCCGGGCAAAGCTGAATAACGTAGAGGCGGGGCGCTTGCCGGATGCACTTCCTCCCCCTCCCCCGTGGTAGAACTCGATATCGGATCCACAGCGGAAGGGAATCCGTAAGAGAGATGGTTATGAAAGATCGAAGCGGTGTGATGGACAAGCTGGTGAGCCTCGGGAAGCGGAAGGGCTTCATTTTCCAGAGCAGCGAGATCTACGGTGGGCTCGCGTCTACATGGGATTACGGCCCGCTCGGGGTGGAGCTGAGGCGTACGGTTATTGATCAATGGTGGAGGGAAGTTGTTGCCAAGCGGGAGGATGTGGTAGGGATGGACGCCGCCATCCTCATGAATCCGAAGGTGTGGGAAGCCTCCGGCCACGTGGATGCCTTCCAGGATCCTCTGGTGGAGTGCAAGGAGTGCCGACGCCGCTTCCGTCAGGATCATGTTGAAGCAGACGCCTGTCCCGAATGCGGCGGTGAGCTTTCCGAGCCGCGCATGTTCAATCTGATGTTCAAGACCTTCATCGGGCCCCTGGAGGATGAGGGGAGCATAGCTTATCTGCGGCCGGAGACCGCCCAGGGGATCTTCGTGAACTTCAGGAACGTTCAGGAGGCCAGCCGGCAGAAGATCCCGTTTGGGATCGCCCAGATCGGCAAGGCGTTCCGCAACGAGATCACGGTAGGGAATTTCATCTTCCGCTCCCGCGAGTTCGAGCAGATGGAGCTGGAGTGGTTCTGCCACCCTGACGAGGCCCAGAAATGGTACGAGTACTGGCTCGAGGCCCGCTTCGACTGGTATGTGGACCTCGGCGTCTCCAGGCAGCGTCTCCGCCTGCGCCCGCACACGTCGGAGGAGCTCGCCCATTATGCCAAAGTGTGTCAGGACGTTGAGTACGAGTTTCCCTTCGGCTGGTCGGAGTTGGAAGGGATCGCCGATAGAGGTACATACGACCTCGACCAGCATGTCGAGTTGAGCGGTAAAGATATCCGCTATCTGGACCCGAACACGCATGAGCGGTACGTACCGGTCGTGATCGAGTCTTCGGGGGGTGTCGACCGGACAGTGCTGACCCTGCTGGCCGATGCCTATGACGAAGACGAGGTTGAGGGAGAGCAGCGGATGCTGCTGCGGTTCGCTCCTCACGTAGCGCCCATCAAGGCGGCGGTATTCCCCCTGGTGAAGCGTGAGGGGATGCCAGATACGGCGCGCCGTATCGTGGACGAGCTGCGCGGGCAGGCGTGGAATGTGTCCTACGACGAAGGTGGGAGCATCGGGCGCCGCTACCGGCGCATGGATGAGGTTGGTACACCTTTCTGTATAACGGTGGATGGCCAGACGGCTGTGGATCAGACCGTGACGGTCCGCGATCGTGATTCATTGGTACAGGAAAGAGTGAGCACCGACGCCCTCACCGGCTACCTGGCCGAACGCCTGAATCCTTGATGCATTCCTCTTACATTCCTCCCCGCAGTAGCGGGGCTCTGCGGCGCCGCCTTCTCGGGCCGGTCCTGATCGGAACACTGCTGCTGACCGGTGGGAACCGTAGTGCCGCTCCGTCTGGTGGAACCCCTCAGGGGGGAAGCATCCATCCGGCTCTGCTGGGCAGGGTTTCCTCGGGCGATCCCGACTCGCTCTATATCTGGGTGCACCTGAGGGACCGGGGATTGAGCCGGGTGGGACTTCACCGTGCCCTCGACGAGGCTTCGCAGTACCTCAGCGTGCGCGCGCTGGACCGGCGCCGCCGGCGCGGTCGTATCACCGGTGTCGTAGGCTCCGATCTGCCTGTCTCCGCCTCGTATGTGGAGATGCTGCGCCGTACCGGCCTCCGCCTGCGGTGCCGGAGCCGCTGGCTGAATGCGGTCAGCGGTGTGGTGGCACCTTCAGACCTCACGCGTCTGGCCGGACACTCGTTTGTATTGCGCATCACCCCGCTGGGGCGGGGGCGCCGCATCGAGCCTGCGGGCAGGCCGGCCCGGCCGCTACCGCCACCCGCCACCGGTTCGACCGGGTTTTATCGCCGGGATCAGGAACCGGGGCCCGGATTTTACGGACTCTCCTACGAACAGAACCTGTCTCTCCAGGTTCCCACCCTGCACGCCGAGGGTCTCACCGGTGCCGGCGTCGTGGTAGGGATATGCGACACGGGGTTCCGTCTCACCCATCGGGCGGTGAGCGGGCTGACGGTGCTGGATCAGTACGATTTCGTGAACGATGACCCCGTGGTGGCCAACCAGCCGGGTGATCCCGCCGATTCCGACGATCACGGAACCAGTGTGTGGTCGACGGTGGCCGGCTACTGGCCCGGTATGCTGGTGGGTCCCGCCTACGAGGCCACCTTCCTGCTGGCCAAGACGGAGGATGTCGGCAGCGAAACCCCGGTGGAGGAGGACTACTGGATCGCCGCCGTGGAGTGGATGGAAGGAAAGGGAGTGGATGTAATCAACACCAGCCTCGGTTATTACGACTGGTATAGCTACCGTGATATAGATGGGGATACGGCGCCGATCACGGTTGCGGCCGATGCCGCCGTCGCCCGGGGGGTGGTGGTGGTCACCAGCGCAGGGAACGAGGATATAGGCCTCCCTCCTCCCGATCCCGACTATGTGCCCATTCACTACTACATCGGCCCTCCGGCCGACGGGGACAGCCTGATTGCCGTGGGGGCGACCAACGACGCAGGCAGGCGTGCGTCGTTCTCCAGCCACGGACCCACCTTCGACGGCCGGACCAAACCGGATGTAATGGCTCTTGGTGTTGGCGTCGCCTGTGCTCAGCCGGCGTGGGGAGATTCCAGTCTGACGCAATACGCCAACGGCACCAGCTTTTCCAGCCCGCTGGTGGCCGGTGTGGTGGCGCTCGTGCTGGAGGCACATCCCGACTGGGATCCCATGCAGGTCCGTGAGGCCCTGCGTGCCACGGCGGATCGGTCGCACAACAACGTGGCGGGCACACCGGACAACGACTACGGCTGGGGATACGTGCAGGGAGCCGACGCCAAAGACTATGGGGAGGTACCTCAGGATAGCGCGGGGATCGTCCGTTTC
>JAUVWC010000057.1 GCA_030604325.1 Candidatus Zixiibacteriota bacterium
ACCGCATCCGGGTCGGCACCGGCGATGAGACCGGTACTTTCCAGATGGGCCAGGTCCTCACTCGTTCCCCACCCCTCCCCCACTACCCAGTGGGCGCCCTTGGCCAGTAGTTCCCGGAGTTGGGTGCGGGAAACCTTGTACTGTTTCCTGCGGGATCCTACCCCCGTGGGAATTTCGGCGAATAGCGTATCGACAAGCTGCCTGATCCGTGGTGCCACCTCATCCTCACGCAGCTCGCTGCGGAGCAGCCGCACACCGCAATTGATGTCGTAGCCCACCCCACCCGGGCTGATCACCCCGTCACGCTCGTCGAAGGCGGCCACGCCACCGATGGGGAAACCGTATCCCCAGTGAATGTCGGGCATGGCCATGCTCATACCCACCAGGCCCGGCAGGCAGGCGACATTGGCCACCTGCTGCGGGCTGTCATCATCCTTGAGATGGCGGGCAGTGGTCCGGTCGGCAAAGATCAATCCATCCGCACGCATCTGCCCCGTTTTGGGTATACGGATACGGTTGTCGTCGAGCCGTTCAAGACGTATGGGTGATGGCTGCTTCATCCTACAGGCGTTTCTCCTGGTAAAAAGATATTGTAGCAGATCCTCGCGGAAAACGCTGTACGGTTACACGATGTGACTCCACGGCAGCAATTAAGGCAGTAACACTAATTTCACATGCACTAGGCTCAACGCCGTCGGCGGCCGGGTATGACCGGCTGCAACCAGGCATACTCAGGTGCCTCCTCACCCGCGGCGTAATTAGACTGCATTCTCGAGGAAATTACACGTGCGCGAACGTAGAGTTCATCGCCTCTGAACCTGTACGTTGCTGGATTTTCGGCGGTCTCATGAAGCACCTCTCCCACTTCCCCCGGTCGTCCATCCACCAGGCGTGTACCTATGAACTGCGTGGTGTAGATAACATCTGCTTCTTCGTCTATCTCCACGACGTAACGGGTACGGTTATGCCTGAAATCCTTGAGGTCCACACCGGTCGACGAGTAGAAATCCCCGGTCCGGACAGCATCAAGAACTGCCTCCAGTGTCAGTCGCCTGGCACGAACGACGATCCAGCCGCGGCCCGGATTGGAATAGTCGGGCCCGAACGAAAAGTAGTTGTGTGTATCGTCGACGGCCAGCCCGTACATGAGACCAAGACCCAGTTCAGCAAGACGCAGCGTCAGCGCGATATCCCAAACACCCTCCATGCTCGGATGGGTCTCATCGCCCAGGTTGTTGCATCCCGTGCTGCCGTTGTAGAGTTCGAAAAGGTGCGTGCCCCGTTCGGCGGCCAGCTCCTCCGGGGTTATCGCCCATATCCAGTTGGGGTGGTTGATGTGTACCACTATGGGCCGGTTGAGCCTATCGGCCTGCTCGACAACCGCCGCCACGTTGCGCCTCAGCGTCTCCTGCACGCTATCTCCTCCCTGGGTGGGGATATGTGCTACAAGATTGAGGGCATTGAAGTGGAGCGGTTTGCTGCCAAAGCTGTCGCTGATCTCTTCCCCCTGGATGAAGAGAAATTCCCCGGGCGCCTCGAAGCGCTCGCGCAGTTCGGCCAGGGTTTTGAGCCGCATTTCGCGGCCACCGTCGGTGGCCCGCTCAACGATCCAGCCTTCGCCAAAGCGCTCCCGCAGATCGACGACACGACCGGGTCCCAGCTCACTGCCGGGACTGTCCGAGATCGGGCACCATTTCTCACCCTCGGAGAGGATGTCGTGGTCGGTGAGTGCCAGGAAGTGGTAACCGTGAGATCTGTACCAGTCGGCCACCAGCTCGGGAGCGGCATCCCCGTCGCTCCAGAGTGAATGCGTGTGGGTGTTACCCTTCCACCAGCGTTCGGCCGGATGGCGATTAGATCCCCCGGCAGTACCGAGCAGAAATAGAAACGAGAGTATTATGACGGTCGTTTTTCTATTCATACTGTCTCTCCACTACTATATGGCACACTGCTGCATAGCGGTGTTATCGAACATCGTCTCCACCGCAGACCGGCTTCCGTTCTATTTACTCTATTCCTCATAAAGTGGCAGTTATTGTCACCTCCGGATATTCTTTTTTAGGTAGGGGAGACAGGTTTGTAGGGACCGGAAATGGGGGGACCGGTCGGTGAAGGCGGGATATTTCAGATATCGATGGTTATTAGCCGGCTATATCAACTGCCGTTGGCGGCCATCTCGACTTCGTTTTTAAGGTCTATCAACCAGGCATCGAGTGAGGTTTTAAGCACCTTCCGCATTCTGCCCCGGAGCAGGCTCACCAGCCAACCCTCCAGAGACTCTTCCGTCTTCAACAGGGTGCCCTTACCATTCGGCTCGAGGGTCCAGAGGTGCCTGGCCCGGGCCCCGAATCCCTCGCCGGTCCAACCGATCCTGCGACCCGGCTCCAGGTCCTGAATCGTTGAGGTGAAGTTTATTCCTCTCGACTTCCAGTTGAATACAGCCCCTTTGGCCAGCGGGCCCTTGAGCTTGGAGGAGGCAACATCGGGATTCCAATCACTCCAACCGTTGATGTCGGTGTGCACCTCCCACACCTGTTCCGGGGAGGCATCGATAACGATCTCTTTCCGGGCTACGGCCGGAGCCTTGTCGTTGATTTCCAACTTACTTTTCCCTGCCTGTGGGCAAATCTGCCGACGTCAATTATTGACCGGAAACAAATATGGCTTTCCCTGGATAACGAAAATTCCAGGCAGCTTGTTTCAAGTCCTCGGGAATAAAACGCGCGCAGTGCTATAAAAGTTGTATGCGTTCCCCCCTCGCCAGGCTCCAGATTTCTGCCGATACGGTGCGCTGCGCGCTCTTCTCCAGCATAGTACGATACGCCTGCAGCTGTCCTCGATACCACTGCCGCAGCACCTTGGAGCCGGCCCCGCCGGTCTTGTAATCGACCACCAGCAGATTTTCTTCGGGATCTTCCAGTATCAGATCGGCCGTACCGGTGAGCACCTCAATCCCCTCATCCACTATCCCGGGAAGCATTTCGTAGGCGCTCCCCAGCAGAAGCGGCCATTCAGTCGCCACGACCCGCCACCCCTGGACGCGAGCTTCTTCGAGAAGTGTAATCCCGCAGGCAACCAGGGCACATATCTCTGAATAGACTCGGGCGGGATCGCCCGGCTCGGATACCGCCCGGCCTGCCTCTTCCGCCCCTGTTCCGTAGAGGGCGGCCAGTTCCATCGCTGCATGAACTCTCGTGCCCCTGAGTCTGGCGTACCAGCCGGATGTAATCGCCTCCCCACCCTCTTCGGCCCCCGCACTACCCGCGGCGTCAACACTGACCGGTGGCACGAATTCCCTGTGCGCGGCAAGCCGGGAGGCCCTTGTCATCAGCGAGCGCCTGGCCCGGCTGACAGCCGCCTGCCAGTCATCCCGCCTCTGCCGGCGCCGGCGGACGGCCTGCTCGATCTCCTCGGCTGAAGGTTCCTCCACATCGTAGGGAAGCCGGTGGGGTACCTCCCTGCGTGGCACAGGCGCGGATGGTGCAACCCATTCGACCAGGCTCTTTCCCCCTCCTTCCCCTTCTTCGGCAAGCCCGCGCAGCGCCGCTTCCAGCGGTGCAAGGAATCCCTTCTCATCACAACCTCCCGAGCGCTGCCCGCAGAGCACGACGTGATCCCTCGCCCGGGTAAAGGCCACGTACATGAGCCGCCGGGCCTCGGCCTCCTGCTCGACCTCCTCTGCTTCCTTGCGCTCTTTCCAGACGGGTGGCTCCAGCCCTGCTCCGCACACCGTGGCCGTCCCCTGTGCACGGTTGGCAATGGCCCTGTCGCGGAACTTCGTTGCGTAGCTCCTGTCCAGAATGGCGACCACGGGAAACTCCAGCCCCTTGGCCGAGTGGATCGTCATCAGGTTGAGCCCGTCACCGGCCTCGTCGACCAGCGCCGATTCCTCCTCGGCGGCGGCGCGGCGCTGTTCCTCTAGATAGCGGACGAGTCCATCCAGAGAGCCGATCTCACCCGCACCCTCCTCCATCAGGCTGGCGGCCGCTTCTTCATAGGCCGCCGCGAGGTCGGAGAGCTTGAGCAGGTTGGCCATCCTCCGGTCCCCGTCCGGTTTCAGAGCGTGTAGCGGCAGGGCCCTTGTGAGTTCATACAGCTTCCTGAACAGCCCTGAAGGCGGACGAAACGCCGCCTCGTGGTGCAGGCTGGCCAGGAGAGTGCGCGCCTGAATCAGGGGAGCATCGGCCTCGCGGTCCAGATACTCCTCGATGAAAGCGTCGTCGACCGGACGGTCCGCTGAATCGAGGTAGGTGAATGGTCGCCCGCTCCCAGCCCACCTCACCAGGCTCTCGTCGGAGACCCCGAAATAGAGCGACCTCAGGGCGGCCACCACCGCCACCTCATCCCCGGGATCGGCAATAGCGCGCAGAACGGGCATGGTCTGAAGAACCTCCAGGCGCTGGAAGAATGCCCTGCCGCCCGAGGCCCTGTAGGGAATGCCGCACCGCTCCAGCTCGTCCTCAAAGGTCGGCACACCGGTGTAGGTACGCACCAGCACAGCAATATCCCGGTAGGTTACAGGCCGCCACTCCTCCATCTCCTCATCGAATATGGTCCAGCCTGCTCCGATGCGGTCCTGGATCCAGCCGGCCAGCGCCCTGGCTTCGGCGACCCTCACTTCATGTATGGAGGGATCTTTGCCGCCCGACCGCCCGCCTTTACCGTTTACGAGGAAGGTATCCAGGTCCAGCAGACTCACCGACGGGCCCTGCGCATCCTCTTTTCGGTGTGCAATCAGATCTCGGTACTCCCCGGAGGTGAGCAGGTCGGGAAAGATCCTGTTGGCCACCGCCACCAGCAGGGGAGTGCTGCGGAAATTCACTTCCAGACGGGCTTCCTCCCCCTCCTTGAGAAGCTGGGTACGCGCCTTCTGGAAAATCGACAGATCCGCCCGCCGGAAGCGGTATATACCCTGGTTGGCGTCCCCCACCAGGAAGAGCCGGCCCCGGCCGGGAACCGCGTCCTCGATCCGCCGGGCCCGTTTCTCTACAGCCTCCGCCAGGCGCTGTACGATCCGGGCCTGGACCGGATCGGTGTCCTGAAACTCATCGACCAGGATATGTCGATAGCTCCGCTTGATCTGCTCCGCCACGGGCGGCTCTGTTTCCAGCAGCTTCTCCGTCCTCAGCAGCAGGTCATCGAAATCGAGGCCACCGAGCTCGGCCTTCCGGCCCTCATAGTTATCCCTGATGCACTCTGCCTGCTGGATAAGATAGGCAAGCTGTTCGCCTTTGTACCCCGCCACGGCCGCATCCCTGCGCTGCTGCAGCTCAATCCATGCCGGCTTGAGCCGGGTGAAGGCCTCCCTCACCTCCCCGGAGGCGTCCCAGTTGGCCTTGGCTCCCACATTCTTGTAGATCCTCACTCTTTCCAGGGCTGTGGCCCGGTCGTGAATGTCGAGCCCCTCCGCTATCAGATACGGCTCCTGCCGTAGAGCTTCGCCGGCCTGTTGCAGCAGGCTGTCTTTTGCCGGAACGACATCCGCATACGAGACGATAAGTCGGGTGGTATCCAGCAGGGCCGCTATCACCTCTTCAATGCTTTCTTCCGGGGCACCGGGCAGTTCCGGCTCCAGGTCCGGATACCTCCGGACGGCGTGGGCCAGCTCCCGCAACCCGGTGAGATTGCCGCCCGCCAGCAGGGCCCCTTCCAGAGCCTCGCTATCGTCCTGTTGCAGCCGGGCGATCTCCTCTGAAGCGGCGGCATCCAGAAGCAGGTCGGATTCGAGCCGGTCCAGCACCCTGAAGCCCGGGGTTATCCCCGCTTCGAGCGGATGCGAGGCAAGAATCGAGCGGCAGAAACCATGAATGGTTGTGAGCTGGGAGAGATCCACCTTGCCGAGAGCCGCCAGGCGACGCTCCTCTACTTCACCAGAACCCGACTCCGGAACTGTGGCCAGAACGTCCCTGACCCGTTCCCTCAGCTCGGCGGCGGCCTTCTCGGTGAAGGTCATGGCCACGATGCTGTCGAGATCGCTCCCCTGATCGACCAGCTCGATGACCCGGTCCACAAGCACTTTCGTTTTCCCCGATCCTGCCCCGGCTCCAACGGCAAAGCTGGTCTCCAGCGCCCCGGCCAACCGATCGCGGACCGCCTGGTCCTGCGGCACCCACCTGCGGGTCGGCCCACTCACGTTTCATCCCCCCCGACAATCGATCCGATCCTCCGCACCAGGTGGAGCGACTGCAGCCGGTCTGCTTCCGCATGCCGGCGGGCCTCTTCCAGACGCCACGTGCGGCAGATGGTGGGCGTGGGACAGTTGCTGCACAGGCCTGTCCGATTATCCATTCTCTTATCATGGGGCAGGCGGAGGAAGACCCCGGCCTCTATCGATGCGAGCAGTGCCCCCATCAGCCGGTCCAGCTTCTCCTTGCCCAATTCCATCAACTCCTCGGGCCAGGTCAGCACAACGGGGCCTCGATCGGGTTGGTCGCCACGTAGGTGGAAAAATGCCCCCCCGGCGATAGCGCCTTCAGAACCGAGCTGCTGCCGGGCCGCCAGCAGGTAGAGCAGCATCTGAAGGCCCACCCCACCCTCGAGGTCCCCTGGCCTGCCGGTCCGGCTCCTTCCCGTCTTGTAGTCGACAATGCGGAACCTACCCGCGCTGTCCCGATCTACCCGGTCCCAGCGGCCCTTCAGACGTAGCGTGCGGCCCGCCAGCTTCAGTTCGGCGTCAAATCTCTGCTCCAGGCCATGCACCTTCCAGCCAGCCCCGGCCCCCCGCCCGAGCCGGTCTCCATCGGCTGCATCGTCTTCGGCGGCCGCCTCCCAGGCCAGCCAGCCCAGCAGGCGCTCGAGGGCGCTGCGGCCATCGACCCTCTCCAGGGCGGGAAATCGTCCGCCCCTGGCCCGGTATGCCCTGCCTATCCGCCCGACGACCATACTGCTGAGGAGTGCTTTGTCCTCCTCCACCTGCTCCGGCCGGGGCGGCCAGCGCCCGTGGCCGGCAGCCTCATGCACATAGTCGCGGAGCACGTCATGGAGCACCTGTCCCATTTCAGCCCCATCCAGAAGCCCCTCCGGCTCTTCTTCCTCCCGGGGCAGCCCGAGAACATGCCTTGTCATGACCCGCCACGGACACTGGGCATATTCCTCCAGCAGGGAGGCCGAGACATGGCCGCCGGGAGCCAGCCCGATCAGCTCCAGCACACGGTCGATCGAGGCCCGGGAAGTCAGGAAGCCGGAATAGGGACCGGGTCCGCCCCTCCAGCGGGCCAGCTCGGCCTGCCATCCCGCCCGGAACGTCCCACTCTCCCACAGGGCATAGAGATCCTGTCTCTCTTCCCCTTTGATTGCCTGTCCCACCGAAGCCAGATCCCGATCCAGCTCGCCCAGCTGCGGCTCACCGGCCGGCGGCCTGACTCCTCCCAGTGCACGCGTGTGCTTCCTGGCCAGTGACTCCAACCGCTCCTGGGTGAGATCCTCGCCCA
>JAUVWC010000111.1 GCA_030604325.1 Candidatus Zixiibacteriota bacterium
CTCGACATCTCCCAGGCCGATGCTTGAAATAGTGCCGATCCCGCCTTCGTTTGCTACGGCAGAGGAAAGCGATGCCAGTGAAACCCTTACCCCCATACCCCCCTGAATGATCGGTATTTTGGTGACGATGTTGCCGATATGGAGCTTGGGGATCTTCACCCTAGCGCTCGAATTTCCTGATTACGAGGCAGGAGTTGCCCCCTCCAAAACCGAAGGAATTGCTCGTAGCAACTTCCAGATCGGTCATTTCAGCTCCATTGGTAATGTAGTCGAGCGGGCATTCCGGGTCGGGTTCTTCATAGTTGATTGTCGGGGGCAGCAGTCCGGTATGGACACTCATCACAGTGGCCACGAATTCCACCGCTCCGGCGGCCGCCATGAGGTGACCGATCATAGACTTAATCGAGCTGACCTTCAGGCTCTTGGCGTGGTCGCCAAAGACCTTCAGGATAGCCGCGCATTCGATCTTGTCATTCAGAATGGTGGAGGTGCCGTGCGCATTGATATATTCCACTTCCGACGGGTCGATATCTGCATCACTGAGCGCCTTCTTCATAACCCTTACCATCCCGTCACCCTCCGGTTCCGGAGCCGTTAAGTGGAAGGCGTCGGCAGTATTCCCGTAGCCGACAAGTTCGGCGTAGATGCGTGCTCCACGACCGACAGCATGTTCAAGTTGCTCCAGAACGGCCACTCCGGCTCCTTCCCCCATCACGAAACCATCGCGGTTTCTGTCGAACGGCCTGCTCGCCTTTTCGGGGCAATCGTTCCTGGTGGACAATGACCGTGTTGCACAGAAACCGGCGAAAGAGAGGGGGGTTATGCAGGCTTCGGCACTGCCGGCCAGCATTACATCTGCGTCTCCCCGTTGAAGAATTCGGAGTGCCTCACCGATGGCGTTTGCTCCCGTGGAACAGGCGACTGAAGGGGCAGAGAGGGGCCCTTTCAAACCGTATCTTATGGAGACCATACATGCCGCCGTATTCACCAGGAGTTTCGACACGAAGAACGGGTTCAGCGACTTAGGTCCTTTCTCGTGGAAGCTGGCATACCCTTCCTCGACCGTATTCGACCCTCCGAAGCCGGAGCCGATGATCACCCCGGCTTTGTTTCCATCAAAGGGGGAGGTGTCCAGACCGGCATCTGTGATCGCCATCGCTGAAGCGGCCACGGCGAAGTGGGTGAACCTGTCCATTCGCTCAGTGGATTTCTTGTCGATCCACTCTCTGGGATTAAAATCCTCTACCTCTGCCGCCACCTGAGAGCGAAAGTCGGTCGGGTCGAAATGAGTGAGCCTCGATATACCGTTCCGCCCGGCTTTCAAGCTCTCCCAGAACCTTTCAAGGCCCACGCCGATGGGCGTTATAGTGCCCAGTCCTGTTACGACTACCCGATTATCTTCCATGCCTGGTCCATAGGCCCTAGTTGGAGGAGGAAGTAAGGTGGGGAGAATAATAATCAGGCACACGGTACTTACAAAGCGACTTGGTAACTGCAATTAATGAGACTCGTACTCTGGATAGTCACTCAGGGTCGGCCAACTACATCAACTAAATACTGACGGCGGCTCCGCAGATGCAGTCGTTTACCCATTATCCAGCGATTACCGTTCTTCGCCTTGCACCGGTGCCTCTTTCCCCATCCGGCCTTTTTTAAGTATTCCGCCGGCCTTCTTGTCCGATCTCAACAGCAGCAGCGCAAAGACGAAACCGAGGAAACCGAGAGCCGCGAACATCAGCTGGCTGGCTACGTAGCTCTGTGTGGCGACGCGCAATTTGCCGTTCAACCAGGGGAACAGCGCCAGGCCGATGTTCTGGATCATGGTAATCAGTCCGAACGCGGTACCGACGGACTTCGCTTCCACGATCAGCGGAACGGTCGGCCATAGAACGGCCGAAACCAGGGAGAAGGAAAATCCCAGCACGACCATGGAGGCCAGGGGGTGAATATGAGTGACTCCCATGGCAGTGTGGCTGGGGACCATCAGCAGGGCACCCAGCATCAGGAGCATACCCCGCCGGCCTAACCGGTCCACAGACCATCCGATGATCGGTGCGAGGACGGCGGACATGATGGTGATGACACTCGTTATGCTTCCAGCGGCCTCTACGGTCATACCCCATTTGGTAACGAAGAGGTCCACGGCGAGGCTGGTGAAGGGAAAGATCGCCGAGTAGAAGGTGACGCACAGCAGCGCGATGAACCAGAAGGAGGAGTTGAATTTCTTGATGTCCGAAGCGACGACCTTGTCCCCCGCAGGTGCCTCGGCGAGCTTCACCTTATCGTGCGCCAGCCGCTCCAGCATCACGTAGAAAATGTTGGCAACGAACGATAACACGCAGAATCCTGCTGCAACCCAGAGTGCTACCCGCCAGCCGCCGAAGGTATTGGCGATGGCCGCTTCGGTGTTGAAACTGAGTGCGGTCCCGATGCGCATGATGGTCAACGATAGGCCGAAGGAGAGGGCGAGCTCCCTGCCCTTGAACCACTTCGCCAGGATCACGCTCTGGCAGACGATAAGGGATTCGGCTCCGATACCGAAGATGGTGCGGCCGATGATCATTGCGGTGATGTTCGGAGCCGCCGCCACGATGGCTGCACCCAGCACGATCAGACTGGAGAATATGAGGCTCATTCGCCGGGTCCCTAACCGGTCGATTAAGATACCGCCGATCAGAACCATGATTACGTTGGGCCAGCTGTAGAAGCTGTACAGCAGGCCGATCGCCTCCTGGTCAACCTCCATACCCTCCATGATCATGGTCGAGAGTGCGCTGATGCTGTCGTAGGCGAAGTAGCTGCCGAAAGGCATCAATCCGACCAGGGCCAGGAGGACCCACCGGGATGTGGGGGTTATCGGATCGAAGAAACGGGGGTGAACCGGAGACGGTCCGTCCATGTGTGTACTACCTTTCCTGTCTCTTTTCGAGGTGGGCCTCCATCAGCATCCATACGTCAGGATCGAGAACGACTTTTTGGGGGGCGGCATCCAGGACCAGGGTGAACGAATTCTCCTTTTTGCCCAGTTCGAGTACCTCGATCCTGGGCTGGTCTTCTCCCGAAAAGTAGATACCTAGTTCTACAGGCATGCGAAAGAATGTTCCATCGGTTTGTGCCTGGTTCAGTTCGATTTCCAGCTGACTCGAGGTTTCATCCCACTGCCACGTGCCCTCGTATCGGGGCTGGCCGGGCTGGAATATCCACTGCTGAAAGAACCAGGAGAGGTCTTCTCCGCCGACCTCTTCCATAACCGTCTGGAAATCGCCGGTCAGGGCGTTTCCGTTCTGATGCCGGCGGTAAAACTCCCGGATTCCTTTCCACCAGACATCATCCCCCAGCAGCCGGCGCAGCATATGGAGTACCCAGGCACCCTTCTCGTAGGAGTTGGTACTGAGCAGCCTGTTCAGGTTGGTGATGGTGGTATCAACCACCGGTGACGTGGGATTCCGGTCGTAGTATCTCAGCACGCTCTGCCGGGATCTCTCCATACCCTGAACAAACCGGTTCCGCCCGTAGGTGAATTCCGTATAAACATCCTCGAAGTAGGTGGCGAATCCCTCGCTCAACCAGATGTGGTGCCAGTCTGCTTCGCTGACCGAGTCGCCGAACCACTGGTGGGCCATTTCATGTGCGATCAGGATTTCACTCCAACGGGGGGTGGGGCCGCCTCCCTCGTGGTAGAAGATGTTGCTGGCGTTCTCCATCCCTCCGTAGCGCGTCCTCGATTGAACATTGGCCAGCTTCGGATAGGAGTAGGGACCAATGTGACTGTCGTAGAATTCGAGGATGCGGCGAGCAATGGCGAAATCGGAAAAGCCGGCCTCGCGATCCTGTGGATAGACCCAGGTCTGGACCGATATCCCTTCGTACTCCTCCAGGTACTGCACGGCAAAGCGGGCCACTCCGATTACCATGAGCTTGGTGGCCAGCGGAGCGGTCTCCCCCCAGTGTGTACGGCGCGTGCCGTCCGGGAGATCGGTTACTTCGACCATGGTGCCGTTGGCGACAACCTGATAGTGGTTGGGGGCGATCACGATGAATTCGCACGAAGCCTTATCGGAGGGGTGGTCTACGGTCGGCAGCCAGTGGCGTGCCCGGTCGGGCCAGTTGTCGCCGAAGAAGGTGCGTTGATCGTATTTATTGCGGGAGATGATCAACCCGTCGGCCGGGATCCCCGAGTAGGCGATAGTGTAAGTGCGGCGCCCGCGGGCGGTGGAGGGCGACCGCATCCGGATCCGGATCCGGTTCTCCTCGTGGGTAAAGGCGAGAGGCCGGCCCGACTCCTCGATTGATGTCACCGACATCCCGGTGGCTACCTCACCGGCGGGGATATCGGAGGTTATTTTGCCGATAAGGTCGAGATAGAACTCCGAGACACCCGCGGCGAGAAAGCGGATGGTCACCGTAGCCTCACCGGCGATCACGTCGGTCTGATCGTTCAGCTTCAGCCGGAATGCATAGTGGAGGATGTCTACGTTCGGGTTTCGTGGGTAGTTGTCGGCAGACGCCGGTGAGGAGGACGATACGATGATGAGAAGGGGGATAAGTAGATATTTCTTCACGGCCACGGATTTTCTTTTTCGGGTTTTCGGCATAACGGCTGGTAACCCTTCGAACTGTGGGGAAATCGAGACAGACTCTCCCGGCTCAGAGCTTGGAGGTCAGAAATCGCCTCGCCATTGTATTGGATAATCCCCCGGCTGGCAAAACCCCTTGCGGGGTGCACAATTTTAAAGAAACCCCTACACTGACCGCGCCGTAGCAAAGAAGAAGTCGTATGTTTACTGCGTCTGCGACACCAATGAAGCAAGGAACGTAGATGGGTTCCCTGTTAAGAGATCTGCATTACGGCATCCGCATGCTCCTCAAGCATCCCGGTCTCACCACCGCCGCGCTTCTCTGTCTCGGTCTGGGGATCGGTTCGACGATCACCATGTTCACTATGGTTAACGCCATGCTGATCCGTCCGCTTCCCTACGATGAGCCGGACCGTATCATCTGGCTCATGGAGACCGCACCGAAGCGGGGCGCGGACTGGCTGAGCGTGTCTTATCCGAATTTCCGCGACTGGCAGCAGCAGAGCACATCGTTCGAGTATCTGGCCGCCTATCATTACGAGAGCCTGAGCCTGGCCGATGGGCAGGAGCCCCGTCGCCTGCAGGCTCTCGTGACCTCGGCCGATCTCTTCCGCGTCCTGGGTGTAGAGCCGTACCAGGGGCGGAGTTTCGTACCTGATGACGACGTCGAGGGTGCCGAGAGGGTGGCCATTATCAGCTACGGACTGTGGCAGAGCCAGTTCGGCGGCGATCCCGACATGGTGGGGCGGGTGGTAAACCTGCACGGCGATCCCCACACTGTCATCGGTATCATGCCGGCCCAGTTCCAG
>JAUVWC010000080.1 GCA_030604325.1 Candidatus Zixiibacteriota bacterium
AAGGTACGGGTCAAGATAAGCCGCTCCAGCATCTCCAGGGTGAAGGAGAAGTAGGATCGTGGCCCGCCTGCCGATCCGCCTCTATGGCGATCCCGTGCTCCGCGCCAAAGCCAGACAGGTGGAGGAGATTGATGAGAAACTGCACCGACTGGTGGAGGACATGGTGGAAACGATGCTGGAGGCTGACGGAGCGGGACTTGCGGCCAACCAGGTGGGTGAGATGCACCGCGTGATTGTCGTGAATTTCGCTGCCGGTGACGGAGCGGAAGATGTAAAGGTATTGATCAATCCCGAGATCACCCGGCGTGAGGGATCGATGTGCATGGAAGAGGGGTGTCTTTCCCTTCCTGACGTCAACGAAGAGGTTAAACGGGCCGCATCGGCGACGGTGGAGTACACGACACTTGAAGGCAACCGCACCGAGATAGAAGCGGCGGAAATACTAAGTGCTGTTGTGCAACATGAGACAGACCACCTGGATGGCATACTGTTCATCGACCGTATCTCCCCCGTCCGTCGAAGGCTCCTGAAAGGTGTCCTGAAGCAGATAGCCCGCTCTGTGAAGCAGCCGGTGTGAGGATTGCCTTCCTCGGCAACGGGGCCTTCGGCGTCCCCACTCTATACGCGCTGGCCCGCTCTACCCACGAAGTAATTTCGGTTATTACGCGCCAAGACCGGCCGGCCGGCCGGGGGCGTAAGCTCTTACCTTCCCCTCCCAAGACCGCCGCTATGGAGCTGGGTATATCTGTTGTCGAGATCAAGGACATGAAGAGTCCGGAAACCGAAGCCTCGCTCAGGGCGCTGGATGCGGAGGTATGGGTGGTAGTCGCCTTTCCCATCATTCCCGAGAACCTCCTCGACAGTCCTCAGCAAGGAATAGTGAACCTGCACGCCTCTCTGCTGCCGCGATACCGCGGTGCCGCACCGGTTCAATGGGCACTAATTCGAGGGGAAACGGCAACAGGCGTCACCACATTCTTTATCGATGCCGACGTAGATACGGGAGCGATATGCCTGCAGCGAGAGGTTCCCATCGGTCGGGAGGAGACTGCCGGAGAGCTATCTGAGCGCCTGGCTGCCATCGGAGCCGGTCTGATGGTGGAAACAATAGACCGGGTTGAAGCCGGTACGGCTCAGCGCATCGTCCAGGATACCCAGCAGGCCACGCCGGCACCGAAGTTGAGCAAAGCCGATGGAGAGCTTGACTGGCGCCTGCCGGCCGAGGAGGTGGTGAACCGGGTGAGGGGTCTCAATCCCTGGCCGGGCGGTTACACCCATATCGGCCAGGAACGTATCCTTGTGCTGCGGGTGCGGCAACTGGTGGAGGAAGAGGTTGTCTCCGCAACAGTGGAGTCCCCTCCACCCGGCACCGTCTGGGGCTTCCTGGAGGACGGCTCGCCCGTGGTCGTCGCCGGCGATGGTGAAGCAGTTGCCCTTCTCGAGCTCCAGCGGGCCGGCAAACGGGCGGTAGCAGGTGCCGAACTGGCCCGCGGACTGCACTGGAAGGGGGGTGAAAAATTCCGTCTCCCTCCGGTTGATGAGAACGCGGCGGAGCAAGGGAAGAGGGTGGAGCGGGGGTAGAGTGTCCGGCCGGAATAGAGGATACGGCGGTCAAGAAAAGGGCAGGGTTGACCGTGTGCGACGATTGGTAATAGAGACGCTCACCGACGTCGAGAGGGGTACCTTCCTGGATGCAGCGCTGGTGGAGGCTCGTCGCGAGCTGCCCCCGTCAGGGCCCGAGGCGGGTCGTCTTCACTTCCTGGCGACAGGAACCGTCAAGCTGCAGGGCCGGCTCGATTATGAGCTGAATGCCCGGCTTCCCAGTGGGCTGGAGTCTCTGCCGCGCCGGTGCCGTGCGCTGCTCAGGTTAGCACTCTTCGAACTGCGCATGGCAGATGCACCCGACTTCGCGGTAGTGAATGAGGCGGTCACTCTCGCCCACCGCCTCGAATTGGGAGGGCTGGCCGCCCTGGTCAACGGCCTGCTGAGAACAGCGGTGCGTGAAGGTGAGCCTGAGCCTCCCCACGATCCTTTGGACCGGCTTTCCGTACAGAGTTCACATCCCCGTTGGCTGCTCGAGACCTTGGTGGAGGCATATGGTCTGGAGGCTGCCTCCGCACTGGCCGATTGGGACAACATGCCACCGCCTATCTGGGTGCGGGTGGATACCTCGCGTACTTCGATGGATAGAGCCCGTGAGCTGCTCGCCGCAGATGGTGTGTCACTATGCGGGCAGTCCCCCTTACCCGGTTACATCATGCTGGGTGAAGGCAGTGTTCCAGCCCATCTCTCCGGAATCGAGGAGGGCTGGCTCACCGTGCAGGATCCTTCGGCCGGGCTGGCCAGCCTGATCGCTGTTCCCCTGGAGGGAAAGAGGGTAGCGGATATCTGCGCCGCACCCGGGGGGAAGAGCACCCACCTGGTGGAACTGGGTGGGGGGGAAGTCGAGGTGCATGCCACCGACTCCGATCCCGGACGAATGCATCTGTTGTACGATACAGCACAGCGTCACGGGGGCAGTGGACTCATGGTGCGGCCTTTCGAGGAGGTTCTGTCCGAGGAGCGGTCGTACGATGTCGTGTTGGTGGATGCCCCCTGCAGTAATCTGGGTGTGCTGCGGCGCAGAGCTGATGCACGCTGGAGGATAAAAAAGGAGGATATTACCCGGCTGGCGAGGATTCAGGTCGGGCTTGTGGAGAAAGGGGCGGAACTGGTTCGACCGGGAGGCGTTCTGGTTTACAGCACGTGCACTATAATGCCGGCAGAGAATGAGATGGTGGTGGAACAATTTTTATCACACCATAATGTCTTCGGTCGACACACGGTTCCTTCCGTAGTGCCGGAGGCGTTCGTGGCAGGCAGTGGAACAGTGATGAGCCTTCCATGGCGTCACGGCCTGGACGGTGCCTACGCGGTTCGCCTGATGCGACAGGATACGGACGGATGAGAGCATCGCTCGAAAGTGAGCCCGGAAGCGGTGACCTGGTGCAGATCATCAAAACGGTGGGTCTGCTCATCGTTCTGCTGCTGATCGTCTCGCTCTTCTTTATCGGAGGAATGATCCTGGTGGACAGGGTCATTATGCCCGCCTACATAAATCTAGGTTCCGAAGTAGAGCTTCCAGATATCGTGGATCAGGATTTCTATGCAGCCAAGCGGGCTCTGACTGAGCTCGGCCTGGAGCTGGAGAAAATCGAGGAGCAGTTCTCTCCCGTGTACGAGGAGGGACATATTATTGAGCAGACCACGCCACCGTTCACAAAAGTGAAGAGAGGACGCACGGTAGGAGTTGTTGTCAGCAGGGGACCGGAGGAGATATTCATCCCCGATGTAACACGGCTCAGCGAGGACCAGGCCCGGGCCAGGCTGCGCGAGTTCGGTCTGCTGCTGGGACGGGTGACTAGCCGTCCCGACAACGCTCCGGAGGGGACTGTTATCGACCAGAGCCCTGCTGCCAACGTAAGGTCGCTGCGCAACAGGAAGGTGAACCTGGTCATCAGTTCCGGTCCCGCCCGCATAAGCTACCGCATTCCGCGGCTGGAAAATGAGGGGCTGGAGCGGGCGCTGGCGAGGATCCGCGAGCTGAACGGTCTGGTATGGATCGAATGGGTGGAGGATAACGACAGCGTGATGATGACCGTAATCGAGCAGAGTCCGGAGCCGGGCAGTGAAGTGGAGGGCAGGCCCATCTTCGATCTGAAGGTTGCCATCCGCACCGGATATACTCCCGCCGTACCGGATACGGTAGGTATGGGCGCGCCCCCTCCCTGGATACGCCGCATACGTTTCCCACCGCCTCTGCCGGACCGTCCCCGCCGTGGTGGAATGACGGGGCGGTACCGGTTCTGATGAGCGTATTGATCGCGCCCAGCATACTCTCGGCTGATTTCGCCCGGCTGGCGGAAGAGATCGCCATGGTTGAGGGGGCCGGCGCGGACCTTATCCATCTGGATGTCATGGATGCCCATTTCGTGCCGAATCTCACCTTCGGCCCGATGATCATAAGGGCGATCCGCAGCCTGACCGAGCTGCCGCTCAATACCCACCTGATGATTACTGATCCGGATACACACCTGGATGCGTTTATGGAGGCGGGCGCCACCGCCATAGGCTTCCATCTGGAGGCTTTCCACGAGGAGGAGCGGGCCCGGCGTGCGTCGGCGATTCTGGAACGGCTGGAGCAGGCGGGCCTGGAGAGATTCATTGCGGTGAATCCCGACACTCCTGTCGACTGGGTATACCCCTATTTGGATCGATTGGATAGCGTGCTCATTATGACGGTTCATCCCGGATTCGGGGCGCAGACGCTGATTGCGGATTGCCTGGAGAAGATACCTCGCCTGAAGAGGGAAGCCGAACGACGCGGACTGAGCGTTGCAGTTGGTGTAGACGGTGGAGTGAATCTGGATACTGCAAAAGAGGTGGTCGCCGCCGGAGCAGATATGCTCGTGGCCGGTTCAGCCGTCTTTCATGCCCCTGACCCGCCGGCGGTGATTCACACCCTGCGTGCGGCCGTCAGCCCGGTCTGATCCGCCGCACTATCAAGTAGTAACTGCAAAAAGCGTGTTGGAAACAGCGTTTTTAGACCTACCTTTGTAAGTCTGTCGCCTACAGGCTTTGTTCAATGTTTGATGCCCTCACCGCCAGACTGACGCCGGTATTGGATCGCCTGCGTGGCCGTGGTGTCCTCAATGAAGGCAATGTCTCGGAGGCGCTGCGTGAAGTGCGCCGGGCCCTGCTCGAGGCGGATGTTCACGTGGGGGTGGCGCGCTCGTTCATCGAAACGGTCAAGAGCAGGGCTCTTGGCGGCGAGGTTTCCAGAGGGGTGAGCCCCGGCCAACAGATGATCCGCATCATCCATGACGAGCTGGTCGAACTGCTCGGTGGGGACGATGAGGGCCGGGAGATCGCTTTGGACAGCCGGGGACCCGCACGCGTGCTTGTGTTGGGGCTTCAGGGGTCAGGCAAGACCACGCTCTGCTGCAAGCTCGCTCTCCGCTACGGGACCCCCGACCGCCGTGCGGCCCTGCTGGGTTTGGATCCCTACCGGCCTGCGGCCGGCGAGCAGCTCAAACTACTCGCCGAACGGATAAAGGTGCCCGTACGGGTGGCTGAGCCGGATACAGATCCGGTAACGGAGGGGATACGCCTCTGTGGTGAGTTGGAGGCAGATGGTGCAGCTCTGGTGCTCATCGATACCGCCGGTCGGCAAACGGTCAATGAGGAGTTAATGCGGGAGCTGTCGGTCCTGCACGAGGCGCTCGATCCCGCTGAGACCATGTTGGTGCTGGATGCCATGACCGGCCAAGACGCCGTTCAAACCGCCCGTGCCTTTGCCGACCGCATCCCGTGTACCGGCGCCGTTCTCAGCAAAATGGACGGAGATGCCCGCGGAGGGGCGGCTATCTCGTTGCGGGCCGTCACGGGTCTTCCCATTCTCTATGTGGGAGTGGGGGAGGGGCTGGATCGGTTAGAGCCGTTTCGACCCGATAGGATGGCGGCGCGCATCCTCGGCATGGGTGATGTCGTCTCGCTCGTGGAGAAGGCGGCTGAGAAGGCCGGAAGCACCGAAGTATTGGCCGAGGAGGGCCGCAAGTTCATCGAGGGTGATTTCACGCTCGAGGATTTGCGGACACAGCTCAATCGCCTCCGTGCGATGGGCCCGATCCAGAGCCTGGCCGGTATGCTGCCCAGCAAGCTAGGCGGGATACTAACGGGAGCAGAGGTAGATGAGTCATCGCTGGTGGCAATGGAAGCCATCATCGACAGTATGACTTTGGAGGAGAGACGCCGGCCCTCCATCATCGATGGAAGTCGCCGGAGAAGGATCGCTCGTGGGAGCGGTAGAAGTGTGCAGGAGGTAAACAACATCCTGAAGCAGTATGCAACGATGCAGAAAATAGCGAAATCAATGAAGAGGAGATTTTAAGTGGGAACACGTATTCGGCTCCGCCGCACAGGGAAAAAGAAGCGGGCCCACTACAGGGTAGTGGTGGCAGATTCTCGAAGTCCGCGTGATGGGCGGTTCATCGAGGTGATCGGCAACTACAACCCGAATACCGATCCGCCGCAGGTCGAAATCAGCGAGGAACGGGTACTCTACTGGCTCATGCAGGGAGCTAAACCTTCAGATACCGTGCGGAGCCTGTTGAGCAAGAAGGGCATTCTGGCCAAGCTGGCGAAGGAGAAACCTGAGCATGCAGTGTTGAAGCGGCCGCCTAAGCGCACGAGGCCAGTGGCGGAAGCCGAACAGCTCGAGCCTGTTACCATCGAAGTCACGGGAGATGTGGCAGCAGAGGCGGCCCAGCCGGTGGAACCAGAAGCCGCCGCCGAAGATACTGCGGTTACAGAGGAGGTCGTGACGGAGGAGAAGCCGGCGGAAGAGGAGCTGGAAGGCCCCCCGGAGGAGAAGCCGGCGGAAGAGGAGCGGGAAGGCAAGCCGGAGGAGACGCCGGCGGAGGAGGAGACAGAGG
>JAUVWC010000018.1 GCA_030604325.1 Candidatus Zixiibacteriota bacterium
CGCGGAAATTTGCTCGTTTCCACCTCGGGAACCGCGCTAGTGCCCATCCGGAGTTTCCGGATGGGCACTAGTTAACGGCCCGCATAATAGGTACCCCCTTACCCCAAGTCAACGAAGCGGGTTGTAAACCTCGGCATGGAGGACAATGGGGATTGGGATAAAAATTGGGACAAGGCGGGGAATATTAGAGTCGAAATCGTCCGGACTGGAATTGGAGATAATCTATCAACGCGCGGATCAACGAGTATATCTCTAACACTTTATGGGGATACTCCACGCACAGACTCCCCTCTCCATGGAACAAGTGGACCTTTCCCTTGGTAGCCTGCAGCCCCTGGATCTTGTGGTAGGGTATGTAGCTCAGCAGTTTCCTGGCGACAACGTGGATGCGGTGGTTGGTTATCACGATGGTTACCCGATGATCTTTCTTGCCCCAGGCCTGCATGCGGGCACGAACTTTCATGCCTTTCCCGAAGGGGCGCTTGTTTTTCACTACCGCCAGGATCTTCTCCCCTTCTCCCAGCTTCAGGCTGAATTCAGGGGTGGAAACAATACCCCTCTCAGGGCCAGCAACTGACGAAGAAACCGCCTCACGAAGTGTGCGATCCGCCTCGGAAACAGCCATGGAAAGGCTCTGCCCGCATTTGTCACATCGGGCACACTGGGCCTTGTTCTTATGCTGGCAGGAAGGGCAGATCCAGTGGAGCGGCGCCTCACAACGGACACATGTGTGGCGTTCAATACTCTGGTGGGTACCGCAGACCGGACAGTGGACCAGTTTCTTCTCTTCCTTTTTAGCCTCTTTTGCCTCAGCCACCACCGACTCGGCCTTTTCCGAATCAGCCTCTTTTGCCTCAGCCACCACCAACTCGGCCTCTTCCGCTTCGCACTCGGGGTCCCAGGCTTCGATTTCCGCCGCCAGACTGGAAACGCTCCCTTCGGCGGCTTCCAACCGTTGGAGAGCCTCCTCTGCCGCCTGCTTATCCAGGGCGGCTTCCGCCTCGGAGATTTCTCTCTCTTCCTCGGATGTGGTGGTACCTGCGGAGCGGAGGAAATGGTAGTAGTGATATCCGTCCTGCGTACTTCTGTCGAGGTCGCGGACCGCCATCAAGACCTCCCGGTCGGTCACCCTCCTGACGCCATGGCTGTGTCCCACCACCAGTGCCAGGTCCGCCACTGAACATATCACCCGCGGTATTCCCCGCGAGTAGCGGTAGATCTCCTTCACCGCCTCCTCGGAGAGAAGAGGAGGACCTTCATAGCCAGCAACTTTAATGCGGTAATCCAGCATCCGGCCGGTGTCCACATGATCCATACTGTGGAGGAAGTAGCGGACCGGCAGCCGCTGGTAGAGCTCAGGAAGCAGTTTCATGGACGCTTCCAGTTCGCTCTGGCCGCTGAATATGAAGGTGAGCAGAAAAGTCTCGCCAACAGTGTAGTTGAGCAGCACCCGGAACTCCTGGAGGAGCTCGGGACGGTCGGCCAGCATCTGCCCTTCGTCCAGGATGAAGATGCAGCGCTCCCCCTTCTTATACATCTCCACCAGCGCCCCCCGGAGCTGTAGCAGATTCTGGATCTTCTCACCTTTCGATTCCCCGAGTCCAAGTTGCCGGAGGATTTCCCACAGCATCTGGCTGGGTGTCAACGTGGGGTGATCGATGAAAATGATCCTGTATTTCTCTTCGGTGGAACCCAGCAAGTCCAGTTCGAGACGCCGGAGCACGCTGGTCTTCCCATCTCCGGGATTCTCGCTGACGAGCAGAGCACCCCCCTTGTTGCCGGCGATGGCATACTGCAGGCGAAGCATGCATTCACGGTGCTGTTTCGACATATAGAGCATGTCCGGATCGGGCGTTAGAGCGAAAGGAGCCCGGCTGAATCCCCAGAAGTCGAGGTAGTTCTGCTTGACGCCCGATTGCACCATCAGCGTCCTGTCGATCCGAAATCACCGGGCCTGCGGGATTCCGTGCCGAAGCCATCCACGGCCCCCAGCATGGTCGTGGTCAGCAGTTCGGGGGACATCAGCTGGCCGGTGATCCTGGAGAGATCTTCTGCTGTTACCTCATCGAGGCTCCTCAGGATCTCATCGAGTGAAATGATGCGGCCTTCGAAGAGCAGACCCTTAGCCAGTCTCGACATCCTGGTGAACGGACTTTCCAAGGCCAACATGAGTTGCCCTTTTATCTGTTCCTTGGAACTCGTCAACTCTTCCTCATCTATACCTTTGCCAGCGGCAACAGTTGCCAGCTCTTCGTATATCAAATCGAGCGCAAGTGCCGTGTTATCTGGTACGCAGGCAAGATAGAATCCCGCCGTCCCGGTCTCTTCGAAAAAGGCGGTAACGGCGCTGATGGTATAGACCAGACCGCGTTCCTCACGCAGCGACTGGAAGAGCCGGCTGCTCATCCCGCCAGCGAACAGGTTCATCAATACTGCCAGCGCGTAACGGTCATCATGGAGATAAGGCAGGCCCTGACCTCCAAGGATAACATGGACCTGGGAGATGTCCCGGCGATGGAGATGTTTCGATCCGTTACCGTCCGGCGTTAGCGAACCCCGCGATTTCACCACTTCCGTATTCAGGCTGACGAAGGTCTTGGATGCCAACTCGACGACCTGCTCATGTTCCAATGATCCTGCTGCTGCTACCAGCATGTTGTCAGGGCGATAGCGTTGGCCGATGAATTCCCTCAGATCGCTCGAAGATAGGGTGTTCACTGTATCCTCTCGTCCCAAGACGGGGTGCGCCAGCGGGTGCTCCCCATAGAGATCCATCAGAAAGAGTTCTTGCACCCACTCATCAGGAGTGTCGACAGCTGTGTTGATCTCTTCCAGGACGACCTGCTTCTCCCGTTCCAGCTCCACCGGATCAAGCACGGCATTCTGAATCATATCGCCGATAACATCCACGGCCGTCGGGAGGTGCTCATCCAGAATCCGGGCGAAGTAACAGGTGTGGTCCTTCGCGGTGAATGCGTTTAAGAATCCACCCAGACGCTCCAGCTCATAGGCGATATCAAATGCGGAGCGTTTCTCGGTTCCCTTGAACAACATGTGTTCCAGGAAATGTGCGGCACCTTCCCCGCCCGGTATTTCATCCCGCGATCCTGCCAGGCTCCACACCCCGAACGCCACCGAACGCACAAACGGCAGGGACTCGGTTACTACCACCATACCGTTGTCCAGCACCGTCTTGCAGTACCGGTCGTCGATGGATCCAGAATGAGTTGAGGTGTTCTCCATAACCGGCGTCACCTGGGAACTTTGTTGATTCAGGCTTTCTCCTCTCCCATCTCCCTAATGGCCTCCTTCAGACTCAACCGTATCTTGCCTCCTTCGTCGGTACCGATGCATTTAACCCAAACCTTGTCCCCTTCCCGTAGTACGTCCTCCACTCTCTCCACCCGCCCTTCGGCAAGCTCGGATATGTGACACAGCCCGTCCTTGCCCGGCATGATCTCGACAAAGGCGCCGAACTTCACTACCGTCTGGACAATGCCTTCGTAGAGCTTGCCCTCTTCGGGCTCCTCCACAAGCGACGAGATCATCTTGAACGCCTGCTCGCATCCATCCTTTTCAACCGATGCGATGGTCACCAGACCGTCGTCATCAATATCGATCTTCGCGCCTGTCGTTTCCTGGATCGACCGGATTATTTTCCCACCCGGACCAATCACCTCACCGATCTTGCTGGGGCTGATGCGAATGCTGATGATCCTGGGTGCGTTTTCACTGAGTTCAGCCCTTGGTTTGGGCAGCACACTCTCCATGGCATCCAGGATGTGCAGCCTTGCAACGCGGGCTTTCCCCAGCGCATCTGCCAGGAGCTCACGGGAAACCCCGGAGGTCTTGATATCCATCTGGATAGATGTGATGCCGTCCCTGGTGCCCGCTACTTTGAAGTCCATGTCACCCAGATGATCCTCGGTGCCCGATATGTCGGACAGGATGACCGAATTACCATTGTCCTGGACCAGACCCATGGCCACCCCGGCAACGGCTTCCTTGATGGGCACACCGGTGTCCATCAGCGCAAGCGTGGCCGCGCAGACGGTGGCCATGCTTGAAGATCCGTTGGATTCGAGGATGTCGCTTACAATACGAATCGTGTAGGGGAAGTATTCCTCCGTGGGAATAATCGGACGCAGTGCCCGTTCGGCCAGAGCGCCATGACCGATCTCGCGGCGGCCGGGCCCAAAGACCCGACGCACTTCACCTACGCTGTAGGAGGGGAAATTGTAGTGGAGCATATACGATTTCCACGACTCCCCTTCCAGTGCATCGAGTTTCTGCTCATCCTGCTTGGTGCCCAGAGTCACCACAGCGAGAGCCTGGGTCTGACCGCGGGTAAAGATCGCTGATCCGTGGGTGCAGGGAAGTAAGCTGACTTCGGAGGTGATTTGCCGGATCTCCTCTGGCTGGCGCCCGTCTACCCTGACACCGGTTTCCAGTAGAGTCGTGCGCATGTCCCCCTTTTGGATATCATGGGTGGTATCCCAGACGAAGCGCTGCTCATCCGGATATTCCTCTTCGGTTTCAGTCCGGACCTTCTCCATTATCTCATCGATCGCTAATTCACGGGTCTGTTTGTCAGCGATCTTGTTGGCAGCGAGAATTCCCTTACGGGCGATCTGGTCGACCTTTGTCACGAATTCCTCGCTTGGCCTCACACTGGTGTATTCACTCTTGGTTTGCCCGCATTCCGCCTTGAGCTCCTCAATGACCTCTATGATCTGTTTGATATGCCCGTGAGCGAATTCGAGCGCTTCGACCATCTCTTCTTCACTCGCCATCCGAGCTCCGCCCTCCACCATCACTATGCTGTCGGCTGAGCCGGCCACCACCAGGTCGATAGTGCTTTCATCCAGCTGGCTGAAGGTGGGATTTACGACAAGCTGCCCGTCGAGCTTGCCGACACGAATGCCGGCGATGGTCGTGGTGAACGGGATGTCAGAAACGGCAAGGGCCGCACTTGCACCAATGAGACCGAGAAAATCTGCGTCGTTCTCGCGGTCGCTGGAGATGATGTTGACATATACCTGTAATTCGTTCTGGTAGTCGTCAGGGAACAAGGGTCTTATCGAACGGTCGATCTGCCGTGCTGAGATAATCTCCTTCTCACTGGGCCTGCCTTCCCTCTTGAAGAAACCGCCAGGGATCTTCCCACTGGCATAAGCCTTCTCACGGTATTCGACGGTCAGCGGGAAAAAGGGCAGGTCCTTCGGTGTCCGTGTCGCGGTTGCTGCCACCAGTACGACCGTCCCACCATACTGTACCCAGCTCGACCCGTTAGCTTGACGGGCCACTTTTCCTATTTCTATGGAGAGGGTCCTCTCTCCTATCTGTATTTCTCTCTTTGCTGTCATAATTACTCTCTCATTCATCTAATATTCGATTTCGGACGGGACCTTCCCATCCTGATTCTAGCTACTTTCTCAGGTCAAGGTCCTCCAGAAGAGACTTGTATTTCTCCTGGTCCTTGCGGCGCAGGTAATCGAGCAGCCTCCGCCGCTGTCCCACCATCTTCAGGAGACCACGTCGGCTGGCGTGATCCTTGGAGTGAACCTTCAGGTGTTCAGTCAAATAGGTTATCCGCTCCGTCAGGAGAGCTATTTGCACTTCTGACGAACCAGTGTCGTTCTCAGAACGTCCGTATTTTTCAACCAGTGCGGTTTTCTCTTCTTTCTTTAGAGGCACTCAGTTTCCCTCCTGTGCAAGAATTCGCTTAGCTTCCATTACATCGTTTTCAATCTGTTTCCGGAGAGCTTCCGGGCCCGTAAATGCTTCTTCATCGCGAAGTCTGGCGTGGAACATCACTTCGATATACTCGCCATAGATATCGTCGTCGAAGTCAAAGAGGTGGACTTCGACGGTCTGCGTATCAGTAGTAAAAGTGGGTCTCGTACCGATGCTGCAGGCACCTCCGTAGATCCGGTCCCGTACCTTCGACTGCACGGCATACACACCATTGCCCGGAACGCACTTCTCGAGAGTTCGCAAGGCCAGGTTTGCGGTGGGAAAGCCTAGATTTATGCCGCGCCGATCACCCTTTATTACTAATCCCTGTAAGCTGTAGGGGCGTCCCAAAAGAGCCCGGGCGCGTTCTACACCGCCATCGGTTAACACTCTACGAATCAACGTACTGGTGATCGCCTCCCCGTTATCAGTCACCGCCTCGACAATCTCCAGGTCGAAGCCCAATTCAGGCGCCATTTTCCGCAGCAGCTCCGGCCGTCCCCCGCGTCGCAGTCCGAAAGCGTGATCGTGACCGAGAATCAGGAATTTGACTCCCAGGGTTTTGACCAGCACGTCTCGGACAAAGTCTTCCGCTTCTACGTCGCTCAGTTCGCGATTGAATGGGAGAATGACCACCGTCTCGAGCCCTGTGGCTTCCAGCAGAAGCAGTTTTTCCTCACGTGTTGTCAACAGGGGGGGTGCCGTCCCCGGGGCGATAACCCGCTGTGGATGTGGCTCGAAGGTAACGAGGATCCCCGTACCGTTTCGCTGCCGTGCGACGGAGTTGACCCGGTCGATGAGCTTCTGGTGTCCGCGGTGGATTCCATCAAAAGCACCCTGGGTAATAACCGCATACGCCGTAGCGGGAGGTGATGGATTCAGTCCTAAGAAGACCCGCATACGATCAGCCTCCGAACCCACGCGGATCGGATAGTACAGTTCTAGGTTGAAACATCCCGTCCGATCCGACCACGACCAGTCGTCCCACAGCGATCAGATCATCGCGACAGACCGCTCCCACATGCGTCTGCTCGGCCGCGTAGCGCACTGCTTCCGCCGCAAGGTGTAGTTCATTCCCATGCGACAGTCGGCGGGCCTGGGCCGGTGTGATCTCTACACGCATCTGGGGCGGCAGTAATTGAGCCATCGGCCTGATCCATTCCCGGACGTAACCCTCTCCTTCCGGATTGGCCAGGGGGAAGGCTTCTTCCACGGAGAAGGGCCCGATCCCTGTCCGTCGCAGCTCAGCCAGGTGGCCTCCCACTCCGAGCACCTCCCCCACATCCCGAGCCAGGGCTCGAAGGTAGGTGCCTGTTCCTACCAGGGCGGTGAAGGTGATATCGGGCGGAGAGAACTGTTCCAGCTCCAGACTGAATATATGAATGTCGCGCGCTTCGAGTGCGGCTTCCTCCCCACGGCGAGCCTTCTTATAGGCCGGTTCTCCCTCGATTTTCACTGCGGAGTATTGTGGCGGGACCTGTTCCACTTCGCCTATCCAGCTCCGAAGCGCCTTTTGGATATCTACTTCAGGAACAGCGGCTACCTGTTCGTGTGTTACCTCTTCGATGACAGATCCTGTCAGATCACAGGTGTCGGTCTTTACGCCCAGCCGTATCGTTCCTCTGTATGCTTTCGGATATTCCTCCAGGTACTGCATCAACCGGGTCGCACGACCGACCAGCAGGATGAGCAGGCCGGTGGCAAAGGGATCCAGCGTGCCGGCGTGGCCTACTTTCATGCCCTGCAGCGCCTTGCGGACCCAGCGAACGGCATCGAACGAACTCCATCCATCAGGTTTGTCCACAAGGACAAATCCGTCTCCAAGGGTATCGCCTGTCAGGGCAGCCACTTGCCCACTTCCGTAACTATGCGCTCCTTCACCTCTTCTTGTGGCCCAAACACCTCACAACCGGCAGCGCTTTCATGACCCCCGCCGCTGAAAGCCTTCACGATGCGCTGGACGTCTACCGTACCGCGCGAGCGAAAGCTGGCCCGGTAGACACCCTCTCCCGTCTGGCGAATGAAGATCCCGACCTCGATGTTTTCCATTTGAACGGTGAAGTCGACAATGCCTTCGCTGTCCATATTCCCGTCCGGGAAGAAATTCGCCACGAGTTCGCGCGGCATGGTCATTACACAGGTACGCCCATCGTGATACAGCTCGATCGTGCTGAGCAGATGTCCCAGCAGTTTGTAGAAGAGGACAGGTCTCTCCAAATAGATACGCTGCGCTATTCGAGAAGGATCGGCGCCGGCCTCCACCAGAGCAGCCGCTGCACGGAGGCAGTGTTCATCAGTGTTGATGTATTGGAATCGTCCCGTATCGGTGAGAATCGCGGCAAAGAGCTGGTCGGCAATCCCAGATGTGAGCTCGATCCCCAGCTCTTGCGCCACACACATAACCAGTTCGGCTGACGAGGCACGCTCCGGATCAACGATGACGATGTCCCCAAAACGGTTGTTGCTGATATGGTGGTCGATATTGACCTCAGGGGCCCCTTCCACCAGCCACGTGTGCAGACGATCCAGGACGGATCCGACCCGTTCCCTTTCCGAGGCATCAACAAAAATTACTATCTGGAACAGGTCTTCTTCTGTCAGAGACGACAGGAGAGGATCGCCTACATGCAGCACCGGCCTGTCAATAAGGAACTGGTACTTCGAGGAGATATCATCGGCCAAGACAACTTCGGCACGCTTGCCTGCGGCTTCTAGAATGCCGCGCAGTCCGAGCACGGAACCCACGGCGTCCCCGTCGGGATTCACATGAGTGACGATCAGAATCCGATCGACGGACTCCAGAGCTTCTTTCAGAGCCTCCGAGCCCTCAGTTGGCAACATCACGTTCATCTGCAAGCCGTTTCAGCAGGGCATCCATCCGAAAACCCCGATCGATAGATTGATCGTATACGAACCGCAGCTCAGGTGTATTTCGCAGCCTCACCGTCTCGCCCAAACGTTTGCGCAGGAAACCGGAAGCCGCCCTGAGACCGGCCAGGGTTTCCTCCACATTCTCGGCCTCGCCAACGGTTACATAAATGGTGGCCACAGCGAAGTCCCGCGATACCTCTACAGCAGTGATGGTAACGAAGCCGACACGAGGGTCATTGACTTCCTGCTCGACCAGAATCCCTACGATCCGCTTGATCTCGTCACGAACCCGGTCTGTACGGCTGAATCTCTTCATCGTCCGTCGGCTATCTGAACTCAAGTGAGTAGTCCTGCAGGTAGCACGCCGGCTCACGTTCAACGCGGTTCACCACCTTGCTCAAGACGGCGTTGGCGAACGATCTGTCGTTGCAAACAACGGCCACACCGAGCTGGGCCGTCTGATGCAGATCCTGCTTATCCACTTCAGCCACACTTACGTTGAACTCATTGCGAAGCCTGGCGATCAGTTTTCGCAGGATGCTGCGTTTTTCCTTCAGTGACCGGCAGCCCGGAATGTGAAGATGGAGCACAACAGTCGCTATGGTCATGACGCCTCCTACAAGGTCCTCGCGATCTCTTCCCGTTCGTAGACCTCGATAATGTCACCGACCTTGATGTCGTTGAAGTTTTCCAACCCCACACCACATTCCAAACCTTCCTTCACCTCAGACACGTCGTCCTTGAACCGCCGCAGACTTTCCACCTTTCCGTCGTAGACGTTTACTCCGTCCCGGATCAGCCGGACCAGGCTGACTCGCTTAACCACACCAGCAACAACCATACAGCCGGCAACAGATCCCACTCTGGGAATACGGAATGTGTCCCGGATCTCCAGTGTCCCTACAATCTCCTCCTTGATCTCCGGTTTGAGCAGGCCCTCCAGCCCCTGCTTGATTTCATCAACAGCTTCGTAGATGACATCGTAGAGACGAATCTCTACCCCGGTCTGGTCAGCCACTTCACGGGCATTCCGGTCGGGCCTGACATGGAATCCCACCACGATCGCGTTCGAAGCCTGAGCTAGCATTACATCGGTTTCGTTGATACCCCCCACACCCTGGTGGATGACCCTGACCTGTACCTCGTCGGTACTAAGCTTGTGGAACGAATCGCTGAGGGCCTCAACCGAGCCGTCCGTGTCGCCTTTTACGATAAGCGGGAGTTCTTCGATTTCCCCCTCTTCGATCCTGGCTCGCACCTCGCTGGGGATGGTGGACTCTCGGACGGCAAACTCCTGTTCGCGCCGTATCTGCTGGCGCTTCTGGGAGAGCGCGCGTGCTTCCTTTTCATC
>JAUVWC010000022.1 GCA_030604325.1 Candidatus Zixiibacteriota bacterium
CGTACATGTGTACGTCGCACAAGAAATCCGGCAGATTGACGCCGAGACTGCGCAAAAGGGCCGTTTCCGGACGGAAACTAGACTAGAGAACCGACCGCCTCCCGCGACCACCCTTAATTACCCCCTCTCCTAACCCCCGGAAAAACAGGCAAGCCCCTCGAGGAGTAGTATCATGACCGAGCCCGTCGTGCGTACTCCCCTCAGCCGCTGGCCCAGCGGGGAGGGACCGAGGGAACGGCTGCTGGCCCTCGGGCCCTCCGATCTCTCCACCGCCCAGTTGCTGGCTGTTTTGTTGCGAACTGGTGGCAGAGCCGGACAGACTGCGCTGGAGCTGGCGCGCGCCCTGCTCGCCCATTTCGGCGGCGCCACCGAGCTGGCTCATGCGAGCCCTGAAGAGTTACAGGCGATACCCGGTCTGGGGCCTGCCGGTGCAGCGGTGATCGCCGCGGCTCTGGAGCTGGGGCTCCGGGTGAATCACGGCACACGGAAGCATCGAAGGGCCTTCCGCTCGGCGGCCGATGCGGCGGAGTATGTGGTTCCCCGCCTGGCCCACCTGAGGAAAGAACACTTCGTGGCGCTTCTTCTGGACGGCAAGAACCGGCTGATCCGGCAGGTGCGCATCTCAGAGGGAAGCCTCACCTCCTCTGTAGTTCACCCCCGGGAGGCATTCCTGCCGGCGGTGCGGTCCTCCGCCGCTGCGGTGATTTTCGCTCACAACCACCCCTCTGGCGATCCGACACCCAGCCGGGAGGACCTCTCGATCACGGAACAGCTGCGTCAGGCGGGACAGATCCTCGGTATCTCGGTGCTGGATCACCTGGTGGTGGGTGCCGGAGAGTACCGCAGCCTGGCCGAGGAGGGATTGCTGTCAGGCGGCGCAGCGGAGTCCTCGGTTATGCAACGGACTTATGACTCAGGGCACTGGGAAGGGTTGATGTAGACTCCGGAAAAGGCGATCTTTCCGCACTCGATAGTACCCGTCCGGAACCTGTTCTTTAGGTCGCGTGTTCGACGGAAGTCGGCACGCAGTCCGTTCTTTGGATGGCGTGTCCGGCGTAAGCCCGTAAGCAAGCACCGGATGGGTACTGGCAGGTTTCCGATCACGTTTCCCCGCGCTGACAGCCGAGGAGAACCGGAGGAGTAACAGAAGATATGAGCACCCGCTATCAAAACTTCATAAACGGCAAGTGGGTGGACGCACTCGGCGGAGAGACCTTTGAGAACCGCAACCCGGCGGACTGGGAGGAGGTAATCGGCGTATTCCCCAGGTCGACGAAAGAGGATGTAGACCGTGCCGTGGAGGCGGCCGTGGAAGGTCAGAAGGAATGGAGGAAGGTCCCCGTCCCCGTCCGCGGCGCCATTATGAAGAAAGCGGCCGACCTGCTCGTGGAGCGTAAAGAGGACTTCGCCCGCGATATGACCCGGGAGATGGGCAAGGTCCTCACCGAGACCCGCGGGGACGTGCAGGAGGCCATCGACACCGGCTACTATGCCGCAGGTGAAGGGCGCAGGTTCTTCGGGAGGACGGTCCCCAGCGAGCTGCCTAACAAGGCCGCGTTCACGATACATCTCCCGCTGGGTGTCGTCGGTGTCATCTGCCCCTGGAACTTCCCCATGGCGATACCCTCCTGGAAGATTTTCCCTGCGCTACTGGCCGGGAACGCCGTGGTGTTTAAACCGGCCAGCGACGTCCCGTTGAGCGGTACCAATTTCGTCAAGACGCTGCTGGAGGCCGGGGTACCTCCCAAGATCATCAACCTGACGCACGGTACCGGCTCCAGCGTGGGTACGCCGATCATCGAGCACCCGGATATCAGGTGCCTCTCCTTCACCGGCTCCACGGGGGTCGGCAAGGGCCTGGCTAAAAGCGCCGCTGACACCCTGAAACGGGTAAGCCTGGAGCTGGGGGGCAAGAACGCCCAGATAGTATGGGAGGACGGCAACCTCGAGCTGGCCCTCGAGGGAGTCCTCTGGGGGGCATACGGCACCACCGGGCAGCGCTGTACGGCCACCAGCCGTCTCATCCTGCACGAGAAGATACACGACGGATTCGTGGACATACTGAAAGAGGCGGTGGAGAACCTCAGGCTCGGTAACGGTCTCGACACGGGCACCGACGTGGGTCCGCTCGTCAATGAAGGCCAACTCAAGATCGTGGACGACTATGTGAAGATCGGCCGTGCGGAGGGCGCCACCCTGCTCACCGGCGGTGAGCCTTACGAGGAGGGCGACTGTGACAAGGGCTTCTTCTATAAGCCGACGGTTTTCATCAACGTGAAGCCGGATATGCGGATCGCCAGAGAAGAGATCTTCGGCCCCGTTCTCTCCGTGTTCAAGATCTCCAGCTGGCAGGAAGCGGTCGAGGTTCACAACGATACCGATTACGGTCTCAGCTCGGCGCTCTACACGCAGGACCTGCACCTCTCCTTCCATGCGGTGGAGGAGCTGGAGGCCGGCATCACCTATATCAATGCGCCGACCATCGGTGCCGAGTGCCACCTCCCCTTCGGTGGGGTTAAGGAGACGGGGAACGGTCACCGTGAGGGCGGCTGGGGGCCCTACGAGTTCTTCACCGAGGACAAGACCGTCTACGTGGATTACTCGGGTGCCCTGCAGCGTGCCCAGATCGACACGGAAGAAGCCTGAGTGCATCGGCGCTCGAATACAAGCGTAATTACGGAACGGTGTACTAAGGAGGGCCGATGGTAGCGGAACCACTGTCGGTTCTCTCCTCCATCACCTCCAATCCCGATCGTCTCGAGGAACTCGAGGAGGGGGTGCAGGACGTTTCACGCCGGACCGGAGGCCCCCTCACGCTCACCGCTATCAGAGATCCTGACGAGATCATCGCCGCCATGGCCGGCGCCCGGGTTCTGCTGACCTACCGCCTGAGTCCCGAGCAGTGGGCCGCCGGCCGCCATCTGAAGTGGATTCACTTCGGCGGCGCCGGCATTGAACATTCCCTCTTCCCCGAACTGCTGGAAAGCGATGTTCTCATCACTACCAGCAAGGGGATGCACGGGGACGTAATGGCCGAGTATGCTCTGATGGCGATTTTGGCGCTGGCGGTAGGATTGCCGCAGAGTGTCGATGCCGCCCGACGCAGGCAGTGGATAGGCAGGGAGCTGCGAGGGCTGCACCATTCGGTGGCCGGCAAGTGCCTGCTGGTGCTGGGTCTGGGGGAGGTCGGGTTGCCGGCGGCGCAGCTGGCCGCCTCGGTAGGCATGCGCGTCACCGGGGTGAGGCGCACGGCCCGCGCAGGGCCGCTGCCGGAGGGGCTGGTGGCGGTTCATACCGCCGACGGGCTCGACCGGCTGCTCCCAGAAACCGACTATCTGCTGCTCGCTCTTCCCACTACCCCCCTTACCCGCGGGATCATCAACGAAGAGCGTCTGCGCTCACTGCCGCCCGATGCGGGACTGATAAACATGGCCCGCGGTGCTCTTGTGGACGAGGAGGCGCTCCTGCGGGTGCTGGAGGAGGGACACCTGCGGGGTGTGGTGCTCGACTCCTTCCAGACCGAACCCCTTCCTTCCTCCTCACCCCTCTGGGAACATCCACGCGTGCTTGTGACACCGCACATCGCGGGTAATTTTAATGACTACACCAGCAGGGTGATCGAACAGTTTATCGAGAACCTCCGCCGGTTTCTGACCGGTGAGAGGCTGTACTACCACTTCGACCGGGGAGCGGGTTACTGAGGTACCGATGGAGCTTTAACTTCCGAGAGTAGAGGGGACGCCTAAGGAGGTTGCCGTGAAGTTCCCTTCCGAACCGTTCAAGATCAAGGTTATCGAACGCATCCGTATGACGACCCACGAGGAGAGGGAGGAGATCCTCGCCGAGGCGGGCTACAACCTGTTCCTGGTAAAGGCAGAAGATTGCCACATCGATCTTTTAACCGACAGTGGCACCGCGGCGATGTCGGACGAGCAGTGGTCGGGATTGGTCAGGGGGGACGAGTCGTACGCCTCCAGCCGCTCCTTCTTCCGGTTCGAAAAGGTGGTCAAAGATCTCACGGGATTCCCCTTCGTCATCCCTACCCATCAGGGACGGGCGGCGGAGAAGATTCTCTTCTCCATGGTGGGGGGGGAGGGGAAGACCGTACCCAACAACACCCATTTCGATACCACCCGGGCCAATGTGGAGTATACCGGCGCCGAAGCGGTGGATCTGGCCGTCCCCGAAGCGTCCGTTCCCTCCAACGAGCACCCGTTCAAAGGGAATATGGACCTGGAGGCTCTCGACCGGCTGATAGAGCAGTACGGTCCCCAACACATCCCGCTGGTGATGATTACGCTGACGAACAACACCAGCGGCGGGCAGCCGGTCAGCCTGGAGAACATCAGAGCGGTGCGGGATCGCTGCCGGGCCGACGGCATTCCGCTCTACCTCGACGCCTGCCGGTTCGCGGAGAACGCCTGGCTGATAAAGGAACGGGAAGCGGGGCAGGAGAACCGGTCGGTAGCGGAGATTGCCCGTGAGGTGTTCGACTGCGCCGAGGGGTGCACTATGTCCGCCAAGAAGGACGGATTGGCCAATATCGGCGGATTCCTCGGCCTGCGGGACGAAGAGCTGGCCGCCCGGGCCCGCAACCTTCTCGTGCTGACCGAAGGATTCCCCACCTACGGGGGTATGGCCGGCCGCGACATGGAGGCCATCGCGCAGGGTCTGCAGGAGGTGGTGCAGGAGGACTATCTCTGCTTCAGGATTAACCAGGTACGCCGGCTGGGTGAGACTATCTCGCAGGCAGGGGTGCCGATAGTCAAACCGGTCGGAGGTCACGCGGTCTATATCGATGCCAAGGCGATGCTGCCGCACATCCCTGCCCTCCAGTTTCCCGGACATGCGCTCTGTATCGAACTTTACCGGGAGGCGGGGGTGCGTACGGTGGAGATCGGCAGCGTGATGTTCGCCCGCAAGGATGCCGCCACCGGCGAAGAGATCCCCTCCGAACTGGAGCTGGTACGGCTGGCCATTCCACGCCGCGTCTACACCCAGAGTCATTTCGACTACGTGGCCGAGGCGGTCGTCCGGGTCTACGAACGACGGCACGAGATACGGGGTGTGCGCATAGTGGAACAGGAGCCCATGCTGCGCCATTTCACGGCCCGGTTTGAGCCGATTGTGGATAAATAAAGGGGGAGGGACATACGTTTTGTCTCTTGAGGAGGGTGTGGGTATATTTTTTGTTCTTAACATGTTAGCCAGCACACAGGGGTAAGTGCTCACGAATCCGCACAGCAGATCATGAGAGCTGGAAAAACGACAGAGGGTTCAACGAAGTGGTTCTTCACCACCGCGGCATGCCTATACGGGCTCGTGCTGTTGCTGGTGATGCCCGGCTTCGGGCTGGCCCAGGTGGAGGAAGAGCAGGAGCAGGGCCCGCCTCCGCTGCTGCTGTTGAGCAGTGCGACAACTCTGTTCAACACTGCGATAGACAGGGTCAATACCAATTCGGGCGACCCCACCAATGACTTCATTGCGGCGATATCCTACTTCCACAAGTACCTGGCGGCCGATACGAGCCTCGCTTTAGCAGATTCCGCCAGCGTTTACTCCAAGATAGCCGACTCCTACTACACAATGAGCACGTGGGCGGAGGCGAACGGCGGAACCCCGGTGTGGGAGGATGCCCTGCACTACTACGAGTGGTTGATCGAGCGCGAGACTCCCCAGGAGGACCTGCCCCTTTACCACTTCAATGTCGCCTATATAAAATCGCGCCTGGAGGATTGGAGCGCCGGCACACCCCACCTGGAGAAGTACCTGGAGCTCCGGCCGGACGATATTGAGCGCCGGGTGTGGGTGGCCAGGATCTACCTGTCGATCCCGGACAACAATCGCGCCCTGGATCACTTCCTCATCTACCTGGATGCGAATCCACAGGACCAGGAGGTGGTGGCCGAGATTCTCAACCTGCGCAACCGGCTGCAGGACCGTTACGAAGAGATAACCCTAAAGTTGGCCGAGAAGCTGCCCGACACGCCCAAGTACCTCCTCGACCTCAGCCAACATTACCTGAGCCGCGCCCAGTACGATGAAGGGCTGGATTACATACAACGGTACCTGGAGAAGCAGCCGGAGGATATCACCGGCTGGAAGATTCTGGGGGACGAGCACAAGCGGCTCGGCCAGTGGAATCAGGCGCTGAGTGCTTACCGAAGGGTCCTCGCCATCGATTCCCGCGAGGTGCTGGCCCGCTGTGCCATAGCCGAGGTCTACCTGGAGCAGGGGAAGATCGATGAGACGATCAGGGAGGCGAAACGTGCGCTGGCCATCGATCCCGACAACGCCTATGCCAACGTGATGATGGGTGATGCCGGCCGGCAGTGGGCTATGAGGGAGTTCGGGCGGCGGTATCCCAACCTCGAACAAGAGAAGATGAAGTACGACTTCAAGCTGCTGATGAAGAAGTTGGCCGACGACTACTACGAGAAGGCCAAGGGGGACCCGTTGTGGAGGGCCCACGCCCAGAGCCAGATCAACTATCTGACGCAGTTCTTCCCTCAGCCTCAAGACAAGTTCATGTGGCCGACAGACAGGGACCCCGTCATCCAGTTCCCACCGCCGCGGTGATCCCGACCTGATATCCGACCTCTAATGCACGGCGGCCCCACCTGCGCGGCGGGGCCGTTTTTATTGGGTCTAAGTCGTGTTCTTGTCTGTAGCGGTGGCCTTTGAGCCGGCTTCAATTGCCTGCAGCGTCTAATTATTGCCGCTGCTGATATTCTCACCCTCTCTGTCCCACCAGGCCTTCCAGGCCTTTAGATTCCAACCGTATTTCTTGCCGGTGGCCTCCTCGAGAACCTGAGCGGTTATGTTGTTCCAGATGCTGGTGCCTGTCCTTACATAGATGTATCCCCTTGAAGAACGGAGAGGAACCCGGCCCCTGTTCTCGTACACCTTCCACGCTGTCTCTATGATGGGACCGGCATATATGAGATTACCCTTCTCGACCATGGCCAGAAATGCGCTCCAGGGTTCTCCTCTCCAATAAATGGCGGCAAAGCGATCTGTTTCCCTATAGAGTTCAAAGAAACGCAGAGCGACGCCGTCAAATTCCCGATACCCGTGATAAGCGAGAAGCAGCGCCGCCTGAAATCGCGTGTAAATTCTCACCTTCGTGTCCTCGACTACACGGCGAAGCTCCTGAATACCGGGTTCTCCCATCCGGGGGAGATATGTGATTAGGGGGATAGCGGATGGATATCGATAATCGTAGTACCTTATCTGGCGGTATTCCTCCCACAGCTCCACGAATCCAGGATCGAGCTGTTCCGCCAGCTCGGATATAATTCGGTAGAGTGAACTTGTTAGATTATTGAAACGCCGCACCTTCAGTTTTTCATCGGCCGTCCGCAGCTGGTAATTCTTTGAAAGTATGATATGCGCTTCCTGGTAAACGTCTCTCAATTCACTGATCGACCTTCTTGCCTGTCGGTGAAGCTCGTCAATAAACCCGGGAGCGTTCCACTCCTTCATGTAGTCCCAGACCGGGATATCTTCTGGCTTAGATGTCTCTCTGAACGGCCCCCAGCGGTTGAGCCATAACGATCGACGGATGAGATCCAGATCCTCCATTGAGCCGTTTTTTCGATACCAGTAGCATGCGGCTCTTCTGAGCAGCCCGTCGTCCTTACTTTCGCTGACAATCCACCTGCGCATAAGCGTTGCGAACTCAGGGCCCAGATCGATACCCATAGAGGATGTCAGATAGGCGATCTCCTTGATTAGCTCCATACTCTCGATCTGTGGCAGAATATCTATCAGCGTCTCCTCTCCACGCGGGTCCTCTCTGGCGGCGAGCATGTAGGCGGCCATCATCCTGACATTGAGCAGGGGAGTGTCGAGGAAGGAGGCGATCGATTCAGTGTGTTCCGCATGCGAGGCTCGTCCTGCAAGGTGAAGGGCGATTAATTTGTGGTGTTCTGAATACCCCGGTTGCTTGGCGATATCGAGACAGCGGGCGATCCAACGTTCGCTCCTGTATTCGGCGGCCAGGATTTCGATATCCGTGTGGGGGGAGATTGTGTCACGGCGCCGGTAGGTGCGAACCACTCGGCCGCGCAGGCCCAGCAGGTTGCTGTCGCCGATTCTCTCTGTTGGATAGGTCAGGCCACCGGGGGAGATATTGGTATGCAATATCATCACCACTGAAATACTGTCCGGATCATCCCTTATGTTCCCCGCCTTTTGGTGGATAAACCGGTCCACCAGGGCATCGAGGCCGGCTTCCGGGCCGGCGAATCGAACTGTCCAGTGTAATCTGTATAACTGCCCGGTCTGCCAGGCGTCGCCGGGTGGAACGATGGTAAGACTCCAGAAAATCAGCGCATAGCCTGCCAGGGCGATGGCGGCCACTGCGGGTCGGGCTAGAAGCCCGACAGCGCCTGGCCGGGCGCGTATTGAGGCCAGGATGGTAATAGTCCCCGCACGTCCTGGCAGGAGGATGATCTTGATCCAGTAGATCTTTTGCCCCGACTCCCCTTCAAAAAGGAAGGAGAGCGGACTGAGTTCCAGCAGCACCCAACCGGCGGCAAACACAAGGATCGCGCTCAACAGCCCTGTAATCTGCCGACCCAGCATCTTGCCGAAGTAGAGACCCAGACCCAGCCCGAATACCAGCAGCATCAGGCTGCCCAACCAGCGCTCAAATACGAAAGGGGAGGAATGCTGAATTCGATGGGCCAGGCACCGGTCAGGAGTTCTACGATGCCGACCAGGATGGCTGAGAAGAAGAGCAGACCTAGACGTACACCCAGCTTGGTTGCCAGTATATCGTTGGGGGATATCGGCTTGGCCATGAGGGGTTCGAGGGTCTCGTATTCCTCCTCTACGGCGTAGGCCGTCACACCCAGGACGAGGGCCACGAAGAAAAGGATGGCAATAGCGGTATTGTGGAAATCGATCCCCCAGACGTAGCGGGAGGTGCTTGAAGGGAGTTTCGCAAGTGTCGCCAGGGTGATTATCCATCCCAGCACCAATACTGCGTATGATTCTCTCAGCTCCTTCCACCAGAGCTTTGTTGCGCGTTCCTGCCACCAGCCCGTCATGCTAGGCTCCTTCCCACTTCTCTTCTTACCAGGAGAGTCGAGGCCAGAGCAGTGGTCATGAGCAGAAGTAGAACCAGGAGCCAGAAGCTGCCCCATGGTGCCTGCAGCATCTCCAGTTGCCAGGCGCTGCTTAGGATGGGTACGCCTACGACGGCTGTCCCCAGCGATCCACCGATTATCAGAGCCGTGCTCTGGAAGGGCGCCCTGACCGAAACGGCGATCGTGACCATCAACACCACCAGCTGGGCGGCAAGAATGGAGAGGGTGACATACCAAATCACATATGGAGGAGTGAACAGGTAGAGGGGATTATCGGGGCTACCTGCTCTTATCAGCATCAGTGCAAGCACGCCTCCCGTCAGTATCAGAGTCTGAGCGAAGCGCATGCCGATTTTCGCGGCCAAAAGCCTGGTAGCCGATATCGGTTTGCTGAGGAGAAAGTCTTCCGTCTCCTGATCTCTTTCGCCGACGTAGGCATCCATCCCCAGGATAGCCGGTATAAGGAGAAGCCCGGCCCCCCAGCTGATGAGATAGATGTATATCTCACCGAAGACGATGAAATTGCTGATCGGGCTGATCGGGAGCAGCAGTGCGGTGATCCCGTAAAAGGCGGCAAGTACTGCGAAACGCAGCCGCAGGCTTCTCCA
>JAUVWC010000307.1 GCA_030604325.1 Candidatus Zixiibacteriota bacterium
CTTCCGGCCCACCGGCAGGCTGGTGCTGCTCGTGGCCCTCCTCTCTATGGGAGGGTGTATCTACTTCAACACGTTCTATTTCGCCCGGCGCCACTTCCGGGAAGCAGAAACTATACGGCTGAAGGCTGAGGAAGATGAGCGTCCGCTTCCGCCGCAAGCGATCGATTCGTACCAGAAGTCACTTCAATACGCAGCCAAAGTATTGATAGAACATCCCGACTCGAAGTGGGTCGAGGAGGCGGTGCTGCTGAGCCAGAAGGCTCTCTACCGCCAGGGAGAAATCGCCGCCTCCACCCGGAAGGGTCTGGAACTGCTGGAACATTTCCCGGCCAGTCCGCGTGTGCCGGAGTGCCGACTGTATCTGGCGCGAGGCTTACTTGGTCTGGGGGAGGCATTGAACGCAGTTGGTGAGGCGAGCCGGGCGGCTTCGCAGCTCAGCGGCAAACTCCGTGCCGAGGCCATGTTGCTCCATGCACAGGCGCTGGGGGTGGCGGGGCAGTTCGATGAGGCCCGTGAAATTTTCCATTCGATGATAGCCGAGGCTGAGACACCACCCGATATCGCCCTCCAGGCCCGCTTCGAGCTCGAAGCACTGTTGGAGAAGCAGGGCGAATACGATCAGGCAGCGGCTATCCTCGAGGGCATTCTCTCCGAACCGTGGCTGACGCTGACCACAAGGCAGGAAACGACCATTCTTCTCATCGATCTGCTGCTCAAGTCGGAAGACATCCCGGTCATTGACGAGCGGGTGACGAGCCTCGAGGAACTGGATAATTCGGGCTATTACACCGGTGTTATCAAGTACTACCGGGGGAGACTCGCCGACATGAGGGGGTCGCATCGTCAGGCTACAAATGAAATGGTACTTTCCCTGAGTGCGGGAGTTACGGCGGATTGGGAGGCACGCATCCGTCTCGACCTCGGAGCGCACATGGAACGGAACAAGGACTATTTCACGGCGTGCACGGAATATCGGGTCGTCAAGGGCGGGCTCGGAGACCCTATGCAGCAGAACGAGGCAGTGAGGCGTGCTGACGTGATATTGCGGTTCCTCACCCTCCGTTCACTGGTAGCCCAGGTCGAGGAGGGCATCGCTTTCAGGGATCCGCGCTATGCGGCTGCTAGCAGGGGGGTGGCTGCCGGCCGCCAGCCGGCACGGGCCGTCGAGCGGGATGCAGATATTCGCCGGCGCCGGGATGAACCGGATGAGGAACCGGCGGAACCTGCCGCTCCACCGAAGAGCGAGCTGACTGTGGCCGAACGACTCGGGGATGTCCCACCCGGGATGTATCTCTATTTACTAGCTGAGCATCTCGCGCTGGGAATGGCCAACCCGGATTCAGCGATGGCCTACCTGGGACATCTGATAGAACGCCATCCGGATTCAGACCTGGTGCCTCGAGCGCTGTTCGCCACTGCGGAGTGGGCGCCGGAAGGTGAAGAGGGTGCCGGGCAACGGGAGCGGGCGGCAACCCGCCTCATGGAGGAATTTACCGACAACAGGTGGGCGTACTATTACCGTCTGGGCCAGGGTGAAGAACCCGAGAGACCGACGGATCTCCAGGCTCACGATGCACTGTTAGAGGCCGAGGGGCAGGTTGATCCGCTGGCGGAGCCGGTCACGTGGCGATCGGCGCTTCCGGCTTTTTACGACGTGGTCGAACGGTTCCCCTCCACCGAGGCTGCCCGCAAGGCGGAACTGACCGTAGCGCGGCTGATTGAGCTGGGTGCGGGGCCTCCTGATTCGGCCAGGGTGGCTTATGAACGTATTCAGGAGCGCTATCCCGATTCCCCCGAGGCAGGGGTTGCCTCACAGCGGTTGGGGTTGCCTGACTCGGCAATTTTGCCGGATCCGCACGAAGCACGGAAGCGGGCTATAGAGCAGGAGATAGACAGCTGGAATCGCTGGTTTGGAACACAGACTGCGGCCAAGGTCGTCCGACTGCAACCTCGCGGCCAGAGGACGCAGTACACCTTTGCCAGGCAGATGGGCGCACGTGCTACCACTCGTACCGAGACTGGTACGGAACCCCCCCGGCGTCCACCCCCCACGGGGCGACCCCCACCCGGCGGGCAACATCCGCCCCGCTGATAATTTCCACCCAAATGAGGTATCTTCTACAGGTGGGACTGGTTGTTCTCCTGATGGGGGGGCTAGCTGCCTGTGCGGCTGCACCGAAATACCGTTCAGGCTCAACACAGAGACCTCCGCGTTCATCATCACCGGCCCCCAACACCCCGGCCCCTCAAACTCCGGAGCGCCTGCCGCGATACACGACCTCGTCCGGGCGTGTTCCCGACGGCCCCCAGCGGTGGGGCGACCATTACCTGCGCGGAATCGCATCGTGGTATGGGCAGGATTTTCACGGCAAGAAAACCGCCAGCGGCGAAGTGTACGATATGTACAAG
>JAUVWC010000023.1 GCA_030604325.1 Candidatus Zixiibacteriota bacterium
CGCGCTCGTCGTGCTCCCCGGAGGATTCAAAATCGATGTGACCACCGCGCGTGAAGAAGGCTATGTGAAGCCGGGGGCTCTGCCCACGGTAGAGCCGGGCTCACTAGAAAAAGACCTGTACCGGCGTGATTTCACCATCAATGCCATGGCTATCCGCCTCGGCCCGCAGGGATACGGCAGGTTCGTGGATACTTATGAGGGTCGGCGAGACCTGAAAGAGGGACGGATCCGGGTGTTGCACGACGGTTCCTTCCGGGATGATCCGACCCGAATTCTGCGCGCGGTACGCTTCGAGACACGGTACGGATTCCAGATAGAGGAGGAGACCTACCAGCTGCTCACCGACGCCGTCCGCCAGGACATGCTGCAGGAAGTGAGCCGGCAGCGCCTGCGTGAGGAGATAGTGGCGGTGCTGAAGGAAGAGAGGGGAGGGGCGGCGGTCAGCAGGCTGCACGAAGCCGGTGTATGGCAGAATCTATTCGGGGCGGACTTCCAGCTGCCCCAGGAAGTGGAGGAGCTGTTTCAGCGCGGGGACGAAGCCATCGGCTGGTACGAGGGATTGAATAAAGACATTAAACTGTTAGAGGTAGAACCCTGGATCGTGCGCTGGCTCCTGCTTATAGGAGAGAATCCACACGAAACCGTGGAGAGAATCACCACAGAGTATCACCTGGGCAGAATTGCCCTGCGGTGCGCGACGGAATTGATGGAATACACCTCCCCCGTGATCTTTTGTTTTCAAACCGGCGATCAAACCAACAATAGCACCCTCTATCGAGTACTGGGGGGCCTGGATCCGGAGACTATGATCTGCCTCATTGCCAGATCTAAAACCGAGGACGCCTATCGTCTCGCGGAGCGTTTTCTGCTCGACCTGCGCCCGATGGATATGCTGGTAAGCGGTTCCGACCTGAAAGAACTCGGCATGAGGGAAGGACCGTCCATGGGGTGGGTACTTGACCAGCTCTTCGATGCACAGCTGGATGGGGTTATCGTAAGCAGGGAGGAGGCACTGGCAAAGGCCAGGCAGCTGATCGAGCGCGCCGGCAGTGCGCTTTGACGCTTCTAACAACTGCTAACAAGTTTCCCTCCGTCAACGTATCTTTTATGCGCCTCCACTATCGGTCAGTTTCGATCTGGAGATCCCGGATGGCAACTGACGGATTTCCGGACGGCGACTGATTGGAGCTGCTCGGTTGGGATTATGGTCGAATTCCTGAGTCAAATCTTCATTTTGCTGCCCCCGATTCTACTGGCGCTGACTTTTCATGAGTGGGCTCACGCCTGGACTGCCAACAGATTGGGCGACCCGACCGCAAGAATGATGGGTCGACTCTCCCTCAATCCTCTCGTACACCTGGATCCGGTTGGTACACTCGTGCTGATCTTCACACGGTTCGTAGGGTGGGCAAAACCGGTACCGGTCGATACCCGCTACCTGAGGAACCCGAAACGAGACCTTTTCTGGATCGCCGGCGCCGGCCCCCTGGCCAACCTCACGTTGGCTCTGGCACTGGGCATCATTATCCGGCTGGGGGGGCCCGAACGCTTTATATACGCCTATAGTTCATTCGTCAGCCCTCAGAATATCCCTCTGCAAGGAATCGGAGAAATACTGAGTGCAATGGTGTTCCTGTGTTTTATTATCAATATTGCACTGGCATGGTTTAATATGTTACCGATACCCCCGCTTGACGGTTCGAAGGTGTTGATGCGGTTCCTTTCTCCAAAAGCTACATTGTCTTACCTGCAGTTCAGCAGGTACGGTTTCCTCATTCTGCTGTTTCTGGTGCTGGCCTTCCGGGGGGTGCTGTGGAGCATTCTGGGACCGCCTGTCGCACTAACCGGATACATTTTTGGAGGTATCCGGTTCTTTTGACTTTGCATGCAGGGATGTGCTATCTACATAGACCTGTTGCGGCAAATAGGTGATAATGGTACGTATACGGCAAAGACAGCGTTTTCAAACGGGTAGGGCGGAATCCGTTTCCGGTTCGCCAGCAGAGGCAGAGACGGCAGAAATGGAGGGCTCAAGACACATCCATATCAGACGGCCAGCCGGCCTGCTGTATAACCATATCCGGTCCCGGTCGATACTATGGTTGGTAGTTTTGTTTATTCTGATCTTATCAGCCATAGCATTGCTGGGATAAACAGACAGAGGAAGGACCAAGGATGGCAGTTAAACTTGGGCAGATGCTCCTGAAGTCCGGCGCCATAAACCGGGAGCAGCTCGAACAGGCACTGTCCAAACAGAAGATATCGGGGGGAACTCTGGGCTCCAATCTCGTCGGTATGGGGATCCTCACCGAGCAGCAGATACTGGAGTACCTCGGCAAGCAATTGAATGTTGGAGTAATCGACCTGCAGAACGATTCTCTCGACCCTGATATTGTCAATATCATTCCTCGAGACGTGTCCAGGAAGTTCAATGTTGTGGCGGTGGAGAAGAATGGAAATACGCTGACCGTCGCCGCCTCCGACCCAACAAACATCTTCGTCCTCGACTCGATCAAATTCGTCACCGGTTTCAATGTTAAACCGGTCATAGCTGCCGAATCAGCCATCAAGAAGGCGATCGAGGATTTGTACGCTGTAGACGAATCGATCGAGGCCATGGAGGATGTTCTCCGGGACTTAGAGGGAGCCGAACTGGAGATATTGGAAGAGGAGGAGGAGCTGGAAGCTGAGGCGTTGGAGGCGGCCATCTCGGATGCCCCACTGGTACGTCTCGTGGATTCCATTATCATTGATGCCATCCGCAGGGGAGCATCCGACATACACATCGAACCATACGAGCGCGCCGTTCGTGTCCGCTACCGCATCGACGGCACCCTCATCGAGATGTCGCCGATTCCCTTCCGGCTGAAGGCGGCTGTGGTCTCCCGCCTCAAGATCATGTCAGATCTTGACATTGCCGAGCGCCGCATACCCCAGGACGGTCGCATCAAGGTGAAAACGAGCGGCAAGACGGTTGACCTGCGGGTCTCTGTCCTTCCGGTGATTTTCGGCGAAAAAGTGGTCATGCGGATATTGGACGCCGGAGCCCTGGACCTGGACCTGACCCATCTCGGCTATACCAAGAAAGCTCTCGAAGACTTTATGCACGGTATCCACCAGCCGTACGGAATGGTGCTGGTGACCGGCCCTACAGGTTCGGGCAAGTCGACAACCCTCTATGCGGCGGTGAGTCTCCTGAACGAACCCGATACAAACATCATGACCGCGGAAGACCCGGTTGAATACAATATGGCCGGAATCAACCAGGTAAACGTTCGGGCTGAGATAGGACTCACCTTTGCCGCCTCACTCCGCTCATTCCTGCGCCAGGATCCGAATATCATCATGGTCGGTGAGATCCGTGACCTGGAGACGGGGGAGATCGCGATAAAAGCGGCACTGACCGGACACCTCGTACTTTCCACGCTTCACACCAACGACTCCGCCAGCACCATCAACAGGATGCTGGATATGGGATTGCCCCCCTTCCTGCTGGCAACATCGCTCAACGTCATTCAGGCACAGCGCCTCGTACGCCGGCTCTGCAAGGAATGCAGGGAACCGGTCAAACCAACGCGGGAGCAGGCGGAGTTGCTCGAGATCACCGCGGAGCAAATAAAGAGTGCAGAGGTCTACAATAAGGTCGGCTGTTCTGTCTGTAACCACACCGGTTACAAGGGCCGGTTGGGAATCTACGAAGTGCTGCCGGTCACTACGGCCATCAAGCAGATGATCCTTGAGGAGTCCAGCAGTATGGAAATGAAGAAGAGAGCAGTGGATGAGGGGATGCTCTCCCTGCGTGCCGATGCGGTACAGAAGTGGTTGAGCGGGATAACTTCATTCGAAGAGATACTCCGTGAAACGGCGGAGATCTAAATTGCTTAACCCATCTAGTGTCCTGAGTCAGAAGTCCGTTGCATAACCGAGAACTACGCTGCGCCGCTCCGGCCAGGCGCGGCGACGAGGCATAGCGGTGGCTATGGCGAGGAGGCGCAACGCCGCAGGTGCGGATGCAGCGTAGGATGAATTACGACGGATTTATGATTCAGGGCACTTGTCGCGGAGACGGACATCTATGGCTGGATTGAACCTGAAATCACTACTGGAAGACATGGTGTCACACCGGGGGAGCGACCTGCATCTGACGGTCGGAGCCGTTCCGCAGATGCGTGTGGATGGAGACCTTATCTCAATGAAAGATTTCGACCGACTGGTACCGGAGGAAACACAGGCGCTCGCTTACAGCGTGCTGACCGAGAAGCAGAAAAAGGAATTCGAAGAGACGATGGAACTCGACTTCTCCTTCGGTATCAAGGGCCTCAGCCGGTTCCGGGGAAATGTCTTCATGCAGCGGGGGGCGGTAGCTGCTGTATTCCGGACTATACCTTACAAGATAATGTCCTTCGAGAAGCTGGGACTGCCTCCCATCACAAAAGAGTTATCCGAACGCCCCAACGGACTCGTGCTGGTTACCGGGCCGACCGGATCGGGGAAATCCACGACGCTGGCCGCCATGATTGACCGGATAAATGCCGCAGATCCAGTCCACATCCTCACCATCGAGGATCCCATCGAGTTCGTCCACAACCACAAACGCGCCCTGGTGAACCAGCGTCAGCTCGGAGCCGATACAATGGGTTTTCATCCGGCCCTGCGATCCGCGCTGCGCCAGGACCCCGATGTGGTTCTGATCGGTGAGATGCGCGACCTGGAGACTATCGAGGCAGCCCTGACGATCGCCGAGACCGGACACCTCGCCTTCGGTACCCTGCACACAAATTCGGCGGCGCAGACGATGAACCGGCTCATAGATGTTTTCCCCACCTCACAGCAACAACAGGTCCGCACACAGCTCTCCCTGACACTGGAGGGAGTTATCAGCCAGCATCTGTTGCCGAAGGTGGGCGGGGGCAGGGTGGCGGCCCTCGAGATCCTGGTCTGCACCCCGGCGGTCCGGGCCCTCATCCGGGACAACAAAATCCACCAGATATACAGTATCATGCAGGTGGGGACGAAATTCGGTATGCGTACGATGACCCAGTCCCTTTACGAGCTTGTACGCCGCCGTGAGGTCGATGTGCATAATGCCATGAGCCGCTGCACCGAACCGGAGGAGCTTAAAGAAATGCTTAGCCGCGGCGGTACAACTGGCATGGGAAGCATGAGGAAAGGAGCATAACCAGTGCCGGTCTTCACGTATAAGGGAACTTCCGGCGCGGGAAAAGACGTCTCAGGGAATGTAGAAGCGGATAACCTGGTACAAGCCGAACAGATACTTCGATCCCGCCGCATCACTGACGTTCGTGTCAAGAAGAAGGCTGCGGAGATAAGAATACCGGGCTTTGGTGGCGGGCGGGTTCCGGCGAACGCCATAACTGGATTTTCCCGCCAGTTCGCCACGATGATCGACGCTGGCCTTCCTCTGGTGCAGTGCCTAAAAATCCTCGCCGCCCAGGTCGAAAACGATACGTTCAAAACTATATTGAAGCATGGTACGGCTGATGTTGAGGCAGGGAGCACCCTATCCGAGGCGTTGGCGAAACACCCGAAAGTATTTACCTCACTGTTTGTCAATATGGTTGCTGCCGGTGAGGTCGGAGGGATACTGGATGATGTGCTGCTACGTTTAGCCACCTACATGGAAAAGGCTGATGCACTCAAGCGGAAAATAAAAGGCGCCATGATGTATCCGGCCGTGGTGATGACGGTGGCTATCGGTGCCACGGCAACCCTGATGATCGTGGTGGTTCCGACATTTATAAAGATGTTCGATCAGTCGGGCGTAGACCTTCCCCTGCCGACGCAGATCGTAGTCGCACTCTCTCACTTTCTTACGAGCTACATTCTGTTTATCATCGCTGGAACCGTCATAGCCATAGTTATGTTTAAGCGTTACTACGCATCGGATAACGGCGAAAGGGTAGTGGATAACTTTAAACTCCATATGCCCATTATCGGCGATCTGATCCGTAAATCATCTGTCGCGCGGTTCTCCCGCACACTGAGCACGCTCCTCGGTTCAGGAGTCAGTATCCTCGAGGCGTTGGATATCACCGCACGTACGGCTGGCAACCGGATAATCCAGGATGCACTCTTCGTTGCCAGGACCAGTATCGGAGGTGGGGAGACCATAGCCTCACCACTGGAGGAATCGGGAGTATTCCCACCTATGGTCATGCAGATGGTGAATGTGGGTGAGCAGACCGGTGAGCTCGACAAGATGCTGGGCAAGATCGCCGATTACTATGAAGAAGAAGTCGATGCCGCAGTAGAATCCCTCACCTCCGTCATCGAACCTATAATCATTGTCTATCTGGGAGTGGTCATCGGTGGTATGGTGCTGGCGATGTACATGCCACTATTCAACATGATGGAAGGGTTCGGCGGCTGAGCCCGGCGGGCGGCCGCCCTGACCGCCTCGAACAACCATGGCAATCTTAGTAAAGCCCCGCAGCGTCCGGTTTGTCCAGATGCTGCGCCTTACAGTTCTGCTCTTCTTGGCTGTCGCAGCGTTCTTCACGCGGCGTGATTCTTTCGGCGATGTGGCCCTTTACGTCGTAGATATTCCACTGGCCGCCCTTATTGTAGCCAACATCCTCTCCACTATATGGCTCTACCAACACCTGCTGATCGATGGAACCCTGGAGGAGGAACAGCTCTATCTCCAGGTCTTCCTCGATGTAATGGTCATGGGGATGGTTGTGTTCTACACCGGAGCTTCCACGAGCACTCTGGCTCTGATATTCCTCGTTCCCGTCGTGTTGGCCAGCGCATTTCTCTACCTGCGAGGGAGTCTTTTCGCTGCCAGTCTGTCCGCAGTGGTCCTTGCTGCACTTTTCACTCTGGACGCCAACGGTTGGCTGGCCGAGTACGGATCGAACTACCGGCAGGCCGCCGTGGACTTCACCCAATTGGGGGTCGCGCGCGATCTACTTTCTGAATGGGTTCTCGCGGCTCTAGCGCTCTTTGCCGCCGCCGCAACGAGCGGCTACCTGGCAAAGAACCAGCTGTCGGTACTGAGAGAGGTGGGGGAGCTTACCCGCCGCCTCGAACGTATCCGTATCAACACATCCGATGTATTGACAAATCTGGAATCGGGTCTGCTGACCGTGGATACGGATGGAACCATCATCTTCTTGAACCGTGCCGCGAGGGAGATCTTACAAGTCGAGAGTCCCGAACCGGAAGGCCGCAACTATGAGATCGTCCTGGCGGGCCACCTGGAACCGCTGGGACAGATGATACACAACGCACTGCTGGGTGTGCCGCTGAGTCGGCGCAATGAAATAGATATCGAGTTCGGCAGTAACCGGCCCCTGCCTCTCGGCGTCAGTCCCACAGTCCTGCGGGATAACGGGATAATCCGCGGTGTGATCCTCATTTTCCAGGACCTGACTGAAGCCAAACTGCTGGAAGAGAGGCTCCGGCGCCAGGACCGTCTTGCCGTGATAGGCGAGCTGGGGGCGGGAATTGCTCACGAACTGCGCAATCCTCTGGCAAGCATCAGCGGTTCAGCGGATGTTCTTCAAACCGGCCTTGACGTTGATGGGGAGGATCGGCAGTTGCTGGACCTCATTGTCAACGAGTCGGCTCGCATCAATGATATCGTTGAGCAGTTTCTCAGTTATGCGCGAATAAAGCGTGTAGACATGCATCCCGTCGACCTGAGAAGAATCGTGGAAGAGGTTTTCTCGCTGGCCAGGAACCATCCCAACTTCAGCCAGGGACAAGAAATTGTGGTCGAACTGGAGCAGTGCCCGCTCGTGCTTGCCGATGACGCGCAGATGAAGCAGGTGTTCCTGAATCTGGTACTGAACGGATTGGAGGCTCTTGGGGGCCCGGGAAGGATATGTGTTTGCTCTCCATCCGCGGATGAGGGATTTTCCCGGTGGCCGGACCTAGCTGAGATCTGGGTTCAGGATGAGGGCCCAGGCGTGCCGAAGGATGAAGTGGAACGTATCTTCGAACCTTTTTATACCAACAAGCAAGGGGGGACCGGATTGGGACTGGCGGTCGTCCAGCGAATTGTGGAGAGCCACGAGGGACACATTCTATATGCTCCAACTTCAGATGGCACTTCCACCTTCCGCGTTTTTCTGCCAAAAGGAGAACAGGCCTTATGAGTGCCCGCATTCTCGTCGTTGATGATGAGGCCTCCATGAGGGAGTTCCTCACCATCGCCCTGGGCCGTATGGGGTACCAGGTCGATGCAGTGGACTCGGCCGAAGCGGCCCTGCAGACCTTCAAGGAATCCTCGTACGACGTGGTGGTTACCGACATACGGATACCGGGCGGAATGAACGGTGTGGAGCTGCTCGGGGAATTGAAGGAAGCAGACCCTGCCGTGCAGGTGATCCTCATAACCGCCTACGCCTCGGTGGACACAGCCGTCAAAGCGGTCCAGCTCGACGCGCTCGACTACATCATCAAACCGTTTAAGGTCGAGCTGATCAAAACGAGGATCGAACGGGCGATGGAACAGCGAAAGCTGGTCTCCGAGAATCTATACCTGCGCCGTGCGATCAGGCAGAGAGAGGCACCCTCCGGGATACTGGGGGAGAGTGAAGCTATTGAAGAAGTACGGGGGATGATCGAGAAAGTCGCCCCGACGACGAGCACTGTTCTCATCACGGGCGAGAGCGGCACAGGCAAGGAACTGGTGGCAAGAGCCCTTTATGACTCCAGCGAGCGTAAAGACGGTCCGTTTGTCTCCGTCAACTGTGGGGCCATTCCGGAAGGTTTGCTCGAATCGGAACTCTTCGGCCACAAAAGGGGTTCCTTCACCGGTGCCGTTCATGACAAGGACGGACTGTTCAAGGTGGCTGACGGGGGGACGCTTTTTCTGGACGAAGTGGGAGAGACCACGCCCGCGATCCAGGTTAAGCTCCTCCGCGTGTTGCAGGAACGCGAAATCGTCCCGGTCGGCAGTACCAAGACGATAAAGGTGGATGTGCGGGTGGTGGCTGCCACCAACGCCTCCCTCGACGAGAGGGTCGCCGGAGGCACATTTCGCGAAGATCTGTTCTACCGTCTGAATGTCGTTCCCATCCACATACCTCCGCTCCGGGACCGGAAAGAGGATATCCCCCTGCTGGTTGAGCACTTCCTCTCACTCTCCTCAAGAGGAAAGCACCGGTTTACCAAGGACGCGCTGGCTGCGCTTCAGAAGTACAGCTGGCCCGGTAACGTGCGGGAGCTGGAGAATGTGATAGAACGATCCGTGATCATGTCTGAGGGATCTACCATCGGCACTGAATTGTTACCGCAGAAGATCAGTGAGCCTCCCTTGTACAAGTTGGGCGCGCTGCCTGAGGCAGAAACACCCCCCACACTTGAAACCATCGAAACGGCATATATTGAGTGGGTCTTGAAACAGACGGATGGGGTCAAAACAGCGGCGGCCGAAATCCTTGGCATCGATCCCAGCACACTGCATCGAAAGATGGACAAGTATGGCATGCGAGAGGAGAAGGACGCTGAAGGCGGCCAGTAGGCGTCACTTCCTCACTCTGCTAACAGGCATCCTGCTATTTCTCCCCCGTGCAGGTCTGGCTCAAGGCATCTCGCCCATCGAGCTAATGCAGTCAAAGGCCGCCCGGCGAATAATGCGCGGACAGGGGGAAGGGGGGAGGCCGATCAAGTGTGGCTTTC
>JAUVWC010000200.1 GCA_030604325.1 Candidatus Zixiibacteriota bacterium
GGCCCCGTTGCGGGTAGAGCGTTACATCCGCCTGGGCGACAACGTTCATACCGTCAGCCAGTTCGAACCGCAGGGAGGAGATCGTCTCCTCCCAGACTACGACTCTAGCCTCAGCATGGGCGTCTTTGATGGTGCCGTATACACGCGTCCGGCCGCCGGATCGATAGTACTTGATCCCGCTCAACTCCCCCTCCACCCATACCGTGCCGATCTCCTCATCGAGGAGATCACGCACCCACCGGTTCAGTTGTTCAACGGTCAGGATCTGGCTCGCAGAATCCGCGTCCGGCTGTTCGAAGAGGGACCGCTGCTGCGAACCGGAACGCACTATGAAATCCCGCTCAACTGCCTGGCGGCTTCCACGGTATTGACCATAAGCATGGTCCTCGTCATCGGCCCGACACCGCCGGGTACGGGTGTGATGGCTGAAGCGACTTCGACGGCCGCATCGAAATCCACATCCCCCACCAGGCGCCATCCCCTTTCCCGCGTGGCGTCCTCAACCCGGTTAGTGCCTACGTCGATTACCACAGCTCCGGGCTTCAGCCAGTCGGCCTTGATGAAGTTGGCCCTGCCAATGGCAGCGATAACGATGTCAGCGCTCCGAACCACCTCCGGAAGGTCTTGGGTTCGGCTGTGCGCCACCGTCACCGTAGCATTGGCGCGATCATTCTTCTGCATGAGGAGAACCGCCAGCGGCTTGCCGACGATGTTGCTGCGACCCACTACAACGACATGCTTCCCGGCCGGCGGGTTACCCGAACGATGCAACAGCTCCACGATTCCGGCCGGAGTGCAGGGGGAGAAGCGGGGCTGGCCGATGATGAGGCGCCCGACATTATCGGGATGAAATCCATCAACATCTTTGTCCGGATTGATGGCCAGAAGCACCTTCTGCTCGTCGATATGGCCGGGAAGTGGGAGCTGGACCAATATCCCGTGGACGTCATTATCCTTGTTAAGCGTGTCGACAAGCGACAGAAGTTCATCTTCTCTCATCTCCGCAGGGTGATTTTCCGCAATGGAGTGCATGCCCAGCGCCTCGCAATCTTTCACCTTCATACCGACATAAGTCTGGCTAGCCGGGTCCTCTCCTACCAGGACGGTGGCCAGTCCTGGTGTTATGCCCTGTTTCTTGAGCTCCTCGACACCACGGGCAACTTCCTTCTTGATCTCTTCGGCTATCTGCTTGCCATCAATGATGCTCGCGCTCATTCCTCTTCTTCATCCTCTCTGTTGTTCTTGAGTTCAACTTCCTCCCAGTGGCGAGTAATACCCACCGCCTTCCCGCTGGATTCATCCAGATCCAGGCTTACTGCGCAGAAGACCGGATGTCCTTTGGCGACCTGGAAGCGATTGGCGATCCCGAGTTTGAACCTGGCCAGCGCATCCTCCTTGCGCACTCCGATGACCGAGTCGAGCGGGCCGGTCATCCCCACATCGGTTATATAGGCCGTACCACCCGGCAACACACGTTCGTCGGCCGTCTGCACGTGCGTGTGGGTACCTATGACCGCCGCCACCTTACCATCCAAATGCCAGCCTAAAGCTACCTTCTCACTGGTCGCTTCAGCATGGAAATCGACGATCACCAGATCGGATTGGTCTTCCAGGGTACCAACCAGCTCATCGGCCGCGCGGAAGGGATCGTCCACCCCCCGCATAAAAACCCTTCCCTGGAGGTTCAACACTGTCAGGCGCAGGCCGCAGGCCGTTTCCCCTTTCCATATGCCTCTGCCGGGAACACCGGGAGGGTAATTTGCCGGACGCAGCACACGTGGTTCTGCCTCCAGATAAGGCAGGATCTCCTTCTTGTCGAAAGTATGGTTACCCCCGGTAACCACATCTATGCCGAGAGAGAATAGTTGGGCCGCGATCCGCTCGGTCAGGCCGAAACCGCCGGCTGCGTTTTCTCCATTGGCGATGACTAAGTCGTAGCTGCCCTGTCCACGGAGCTGCTTCAGCCCTGCATGGGCGGCCTGGCGGCCGGAGCGTCCCATAATGTCACCGATGAAAAGTATCTTCGTCATCTGCCCGGCTTTCTATATGCCCTGATATATGCCTTAGTACACCGTTCCGCAATTACTGAGCGGTGCACTTAGGCGGCACTACCGTCGGCACCACTCGGGACACTAGGAGCGTTTCTCCGACAGGCTCCTAGCCCTTGGCCAGTGTTCCTCTCACCCGCTCGGCCAGCTTGGTGAGTCGTACATCCAACTCCTCATCCTGCTCTGAACGGGCACGGCGGATAGCAAAAAGCTCATCGGTTATGTTGAGAGCCGCCAGTATGGCCACCTTTGTCGTGGACTTCACGGTGAGGCCGTTGGCCACCTCCTGCATCTTCTCGTCCAGGTATGAGGCTACCTCTTTGATGTACTCGGGATCGGCATCGCCCTTGACCGGGTATTCCGTCCCGTAGATTGTGACCTTTACATTCATTTTACATCCTACAGTGACTCGAGCCGTGCCATCACCTGCATGAGCCGGCTGTGTATTTTTTCACGCTGTTTCCTGTACTTTTCGTCCAGGTCGTCCGAAAAAGCACCTGCTTTTTTGCCCAGGCGTTCGATCTCTGACTTCTGTTGGGAAATCCGGTCTTCCAACTCCTTCGCGCGTTTTTCGAGTTTGGTATTGGTCCCACCGGATTTTCCAAGCTCCTTGACGATACTGTCGATCTGCTTCTCCAGCAGTCCGAGTGACTTTAACGGGGATACAGTCACGCTCAAACCTCATTTCTTGTGGGCGCTCACTCGCACCTTAGTACACCGTTCCGCAATTAGCTCCGCAACTGAGCACCGAACTCATCCTTGAGCAACTCAACTATTTTATTATATAATTCTTCTATCTCATTATCAGATAAAGTATTATCTGTACCACGGCACCTTATTCCAAGAAGTATGCCCTGCTTGCCGGCGGTAATCTGTTCCCCCTTGTATTCGCCCTTCAATCTAACCCTCTCCACGCGTTTCTGGGAGCGGAGAAGTTCCAGTAACTGCCCAACGGGTACCTCTTCAGGGATGACAATCGATATATCGCGATCTGAGGCAGGGTGCCGTGGCAGACCCCGATAGCGGCCCACCACCTTCTGGTGGTGCTGCAGATCCCCCAGCCGCATAGCGAAGACCCATATAGGCTCTTCCAGATTCAACTCCTGTTGCAGCTCTGGGGCCAGTCGACCGGCATATCCCAGCTCATCCTCCTCCCCGACCACCAACCGGCAACCCGCCGCCGTCTCGAGAGCCGGCCCATCGTAGGGGAGGGTTCTCAGAGCATCGATACCGAGGGCCTTGGCCAGCGCACTCAATATCCCGAGGAGATCGAACCAGTCGACCCTGGCCTCCGGCTCACTCCAGACCTCGGCATAGCGGGCACCCGTAAGCGCACCGACCACCCACTCCTCTTCCATCGCCCTGCCTGATTCGACACGGTGGACCATGCCGATCTCGAAGATCCGCACGTCTTCCATCTGCCGATGCATATTATGCTTTACTACTGTAAGGATCCCCGGCAGAAGATCCCTGCGCAGCTCCGATTGCTCCTCACTGCGCGGGTTGGCCAGGGCAACCGGGTGGGCATCCGGCAGAAACGGGTGTGAAGCATCCTGGGCCACGAGAGAATTCGTCATTACCTCGTAGAGTCCAAGCCTGACCAGTGCGTCGCGCAGATTCTCACGCAAGCGCTGGCGCGGTGTAGGCCCCTCCGGAGCTGCCCCCGAAAGCGTGGCATCGCTTCCCAGTTCATCGTAGCCGTA